>NZ_JBHZCN010000029.1:59616-88568 GCF_042755465.1 Kitasatospora sp. NPDC059160
GGGGGGGCGGGTGGGCTCTCCCTGGGGGGGGGGGGGGGGGCCCCCCTCGGGGTCCCACCACCCGGCTCCCCGGTTGCGCGCGGTGCGCGGCCGGACACAGCTCGACGCTGGCTGCTGGTGGCGGCGCCTGGGATCAGCGCTCTTCTTCGGCGGCCGTCGCGGTGGTGCTGGTGGTGAGACGGCCGCTCTCGTCCTGTATCTCCACGGCGATCTTCTTGAGCTCCGGCTCGAACTTCCGGCCGTGGTGGGCGCAGAAGAGCAGCTCTCCGCCGCTGGCGAGTACGACGCGCAGGTAGGCCTGGGCGCCGCAGCGGTCGCAGCGGTCCGCCGCGGTGAGCGGGCTCGCAGGTGTCAGAACAGTAGTCACGTCGCCTCTTCTCTAGCTCGACGAGCTGTCGTACCAGGGTCAACATCCAACCAGGCCGAAAACGTTCCCGCTCGTGGCTTTTCTTCTCTGAGGATTCTGCTGTGTTGATGAGGAGGTGCCCCGGGCGTCGGTGGTTCATGCGTACCGAATCCCGGGATCCGCCCGTCGCTCGAACGTCCGATCGGGACCGGGGTCGAGGTCCGCGTAGCATAATCCTCTGCCGGGTTGGAGCATAAGCCCCGTCCCGGGCCCCGGTAGCCTGCATAACGGCAGTTCCGGAGCCTGCGCCGGACCCCACGATCCGCCAGGACCGGTGGTACCGGGAGGAGATGGCGCCCCCGGGGCCCAAGCCCGGGCGCGGTCCTTGTTCGCGCAGCGCGTACAAGCTGCGCGGGGCCGGCCCGCCGTGCTGTGCACCCGTCGCAGGGGTGCGAGCACACAGAGCGACGACTGTCGGTGCGGCGTGCTGCACTGGCGGTTGGTCCGGATGCGTCCGGATGTGACCGATGAGACAGAACTTCACCGAGGAGAGTGCCGCGTGAGTGCCGAAACGACCGTGCCGTCCGCGCTGCTGGCCGGCGACGACGGTTCCAACTACACCGCGCGGCACCTGCTCGTCCTGGAAGGCCTGGAGGCCGTCCGCAAGCGCCCAGGCATGTACATCGGCTCCACGGACAGCCGCGGCCTGATGCACTGCCTCTGGGAGATCATCGACAACTCGGTGGACGAGGCGCTGGGCGGCTACTGCGACCGGATCGAGGTGCTGCTGCACCCGGACTCCTCGGTGGAGGTCCGCGACAACGGCCGCGGCATCCCGGTGGACGTCGAGCCCAAGACCGGGCTGTCCGGCGTCGAGGTCGTGATGACCAAGCTGCACGCCGGCGGCAAGTTCGGCGGCGGCTCCTACGCGGCCTCCGGCGGTCTGCACGGCGTCGGCGCCTCGGTCGTGAACGCGCTCTCCGCGCGGCTGGACGTCGAGGTCGACCGCAGCGGCCACACCCACGCGATCAGCTTCCGCCGCGGCACCCCCGGCATCTTCACCGAGGCCAGCCCGGACGCGCCCTTCGAGCCCGCCAACGGCACCACCAGGACCCGCAAGGTGCCCAAGACCCGCACCGGCACCCGGATCCGTTACTGGGCCGACCGGCAGATCTTCCTCAAGGACGCCAAGCTCTCCCTGGAGCACCTGCACAACCGCGCCCGGCAGACGGCCTTCCTCGTCCCCGGCCTGACCATCGTCGTGCGTGACGAGCGGCTCACCGAGAGCGAGCAGGTCGAGGAGTCGGTCTTCCACTACGACGGCGGCATCGCCGAGTTCTGCGAGTTCCTGGCCCCCGACAAGCCGGTCAGCGACGTGGTGCGGCTGCAGGGCGAGGGCACCTTCAAGGAGACCGTGCCGGTCCTGGACGACCTCGGCCACATGACCCCGACCGAGGTGACCCGCCACCTCGGCGTGGACATCGCGCTGCGCTGGGGCACCGGGTACGACACCACCCTGCGCTCGTTCGTCAACATCATCGCCACCCCCAAGGGCGGCACCCACGTCACCGGCTTCGAGCGCTCGCTGGCCAAGACCGTCAACGAGGCGCTGCGCGGCGCCAAGCTGCTGCGCGTCGCCGAGGACGACATCACCAAGGACGATGCCACCGAGGGCCTCACCGCCGTGGTCACCGTCCGGCTCGCCGAGCCGCAGTTCGAGGGCCAGACCAAGGAGGTGCTCGGCACCTCGGCGGCCAACCGGATCGTCGCGGCCGTCGTCGCCAAGGAGCTCAAGGCCTTCCTCACCTCGGCCAAGAAGGACCAGAAGCAGCAGGCCCGGGCCGTGCTGGAGAAGGTCGTCGCGGCCGCCCGCACCCGGGTCGCCGCCCGGCAGCACAAGGAGGCCCAGCGCCGCAAGACCGCGCTGGAGACCAGCTCGCTGCCCGCCAAGCTGGCCGACTGCCGCAGCGACGACGTCGACCGCAGCGAACTGTTCATCGTCGAGGGCGACTCCGCGCTCGGCACCGCCAAGCTCGCCCGCAACTCCGAGTTCCAGGCGCTGCTACCGATCCGCGGCAAGATCCTCAACGTGCAGAAGGCGTCGGTGAGCGACATGCTCAAGAACGCCGAGTGCGCCGCGATCATCCAGGTGATAGGGGCCGGCTCGGGCCGCACCTTCGACATCGACCAGGCCCGCTACGGCCGTGTGATCTTCATGGCCGACGCCGACGTCGACGGCTCGCACATCCGCACCCTGCTGCTGACCCTCTTCCACCGCTACATGCGGCCGATGGTCGAGCAGGGCCGGGTCTTCGCCGCCGTCCCGCCGCTGCACCGGATCGAGCTCACCAGCCCCAAGCGCGGCCAGGAGAAGTACCACTACACCTACTCCGACGCCGAGCTGCGCTCCACCCTGCTGGAGTTCCAGCGCAAGGGGCAGCGCTGGAAGGAGCCGGTGCAGCGGTACAAGGGCCTGGGCGAGATGGACGCCGACCAGCTGGCCGAGACCACCGTGGACCCGCGCCACCGCACCCTGCGCCGGATCAACCTGGGCGACCTGGAGCAGGCCGAGAAGATCTTCGACCTGCTGATGGGCAACGACGTCGCCCCGCGCAAGGAGTTCATCGTGGACTCGGCGGCCACCCTGGACCGCTCCCGCATCGACGCCTGACGCGGCCGGCCGACGGGGGCCCTCCACCCACGGGTGGAGGGCCCCCGCGCCGTCGGTTCCACCCGGGGTCCACCCCGGCTCCGATCAGCGGGGAGCGCCGGATCCGTAGCGTCGGAGAGGTCAGCAACACGCCTCTCCCGGGACGGAGAATCCGATGGGATCCCTCGCCAACCTCCTCGTGATCGCCGCGGTGGTGGTTCTGGTCGTCGGACGCCAGATGCGCGTCCAGCGACTGGACACCGAACGCCGCTTCTGGCTGCTCCCGCTGATCCTGGGCGTGCTCGCGCTGCGCGACCCCCAGATCATCGACCACCAGCACACCGCGCTGTCGGGCGCCCTGCTCGCCGCCGGGCTGGTCACCACCCTCGCGATGGGGACGGTGTGGGGCTGGACCGTCCGGGTCTGGCGGGCCGCCGACGGCAACGTCATGGTCAAGGGCACCAAGGCCACCCTGGCCGCCTGGGGCGGCATGGTCGTCGTCCGGATCGGCCTGTACGTGGCCGGCTCGGCCCTGGGCGTCCACCAGGCGGGCAGCTCGCTGATGCTCGGCATGGCGGTCCTGCTGCTGGTCCGCTCGCTCGTGGTCAACTGGAGGGCCCGGACGCTGGAGCCCGCACGGGCGACCGCCCTCCTGCACTGAACCGTCGCCGTGAGCACCGAGGAGGCCCCCTTGCCCGGGTGGTACTGGACCCGCTGGCAGTCCCGGGAGGGACTGGAGCGCGAGGCCGAGAGCCGACCGCGGCGGGTCCTCACCGTGTTCGGCCGGACCGTCCTGCTGGTCGTCGTCGGCTGGGCGACCTTCTCCGGCGGCAGGTACGCCGGCTGGGCGGCGGCGGCCGCGGCGGCCGGGCTGGTCGCGGCCGTCGCCCTCAGCGTGCTGTACCTGAGGGTCAGCCGGGAACAGCGCCCCGTCCCCTCGTACCTGCTGGCCGCGGTGCTGATCGGCGCCGGCTGGCTCGCCAACCAGGGACAGGCCTACACGCTGGCCGACTTCCTCTGGATCGGGCTGGCCGTCACGGCCCTGATCCGGCTGCCGCCCGCGCCGGCCCTGCTCACCGCGGCGGCCGCGCTGGCCTCGTACACGGCGGCCTCCCCGGCGAGTTGGCTCAGCGTGGCCGCCACCGTCGGAGGGTCGCTGCTGGTCGGCTTCCTGCTGAGGCTGGACATCGAGGCCCGCGGCACCGCCCGTCGGCTGCTGGTCCAGGAGCGCGCCGTCCGGGCCGCCGAGGCGGAGAGCGCGGCGCTCGCCGAACGGGCCCGGATCGCCCGGGAGATCCACGACGTGCTGGCCCACAGCCTCTCCGCGCAGCTGGTCCACCTGGAGGCGGCCCGGCTGATGCTGGACGCCGGGACGGACCGCGCGCAGGTCCGCGAACGGGTCGTGGCCGCACGGCGGATGGCCCAGGACGGGCTGGTCGAGACGCGGCAGGCGCTGTCCGCGCTGCGCGGGGAGTTCACCCCGGTCGGGGAGTTCCTGGTGGAGCTGACCGAGCGCGAGCGGGCTCCGCTCACCGTGACCGGTACGCCCCGGCCGCTGGCCGCCGAGGCCGGGCTGGCGGTGCGGCGCACGGCGCAGGAGGCGGTGACCAACGTCCGCAAGCACGCGCCGGGCGCCCGCTGCTCGGTCGAACTGCGCTACCTGGACGACGCGGTGGAGCTGGAGGTGCGCAACACCCGGGCGCCGCGCGGCCAGTCGACGGGCGAGCCGTCCTCCGGCGACCTGGCCGGGAGCGGCAGCGGGTACGGTCTGCTGGGGATGCGCGAACGCGCGGAACTGCTCGGCGGCACCCTGCTGGCGGGCCCGGAGGACGGAGGGTGGCGGGTGTTGCTGCGGGTGCCGGCATGAACGGCGGGGTCATCAGGGTGCTGGTGGCGGACGACCAGACGGTGGTGCGCGAGGGCATCGTGATGCTGCTGGGCCTGCTGCCCGGCATCGAGGTGGTCGGCGCGGCGGCGGACGGGGAGGAGGCCGTCACCCTGGTGGAGCGGCACCACCCGGACGTGGTGCTGATGGACCTGCGGATGCCGCGGGTGGACGGCGTCGAGGCGACCCGGCGGATCCGGGCCGCCCACCCGGGGACCGAGGTCGTGGTGCTCACCACCTACGCCGACGACGAGTCGCTGTTCCCGGCGTTGCAGGCCGGGGCGCGCGGCTACCTCACCAAGGACGCCGGCGGTGAGGAGATCGCCAAGGCCATCGCGGACGTCCGCTCGGGCGCGGCCGGACTCTCCCCGCAGGTCCAACTCCGCTTGCTGGAGCGGCTTTCGGAGGGGCCGGCGAAGAGCGGGCCGACCCTACCGGCCGCACCGGCCGCACCGGCCGCACCGGCCGCACCGGCCGCACCGGCCGCACCGGCCGCACCGGCCGCACCGGCCGCACCGGCCGCACCGGCCGCGCCGGGCGTGCCGCCGGGCGGGAGGGGCGGTCAGCTGCCGGACGGGTTGACGCTGCGCGAGGCCGAGGTGCTCGCGCTGATCGCCGAGGGGCTCTCCAACGCGGAGATCGCCCAGCGGCTGTTCGTCAGCCAGGCGACGGTCAAGACGCACATCAACAACCTGTTCGCCAAGACGGCGGTGCGGGACCGGGCGCAGGCGGTCGCGTACGCCTTCCGGCACGGAATCACCGGTACGCAGCAGTAGTCGGATGAGCGTCCGTCAGATGATCGATCACCTCATTGAGTGAACGTATCTGCGATGGTCAGGGACGGTGTCCGGGGGCCTCCATGATGGTTGGGGTCAGAACGCCCGGCCCGCGCCCAGGAGCAGCAGTGCCACAGCAGCAGACCAGCAGTCCCGGACAGGGGCAGCGATTCGACTGGTGGGCCGCTCCGGCGGCCGCCGCCACTGCGTCCGAGCCGACTGCCGCCACCCGCCGAACGGCCGTACCGGGCCAGCCCGTTGCCACCCGTCCGGCCGCCGCCCGGTCGGCCGCCGCTCCCGAGCCGGTGGCCGCGCCGCCCGCCCCGGCCGTCGCCGCGCGGCCGGTCGCGCCACCCGCCGTACCGCCGCGGGTACCGGCCGCCGCCCCGCCGCTCGCCCCGCCCGCCGTACCGCCCGTGGTGCCGCAGGCACCGGCAGCGGCGGTGAGCACCACCGACAGCACCGAGGTCTACCGGAACGTCCAGGCCAGCGCGGCCTTCCAGGACATCCGCCGCAGCTACCGCTCGTTCGTCTTCCCGACCAGCGGCGCCTTCCTCGGCTGGTACCTGATGTACGTCGCCGCCGAGGCCGCCGCGCCCGGCGTGATGCGCAGCCCGGTGGTCGGCCCGCTCAACGTGGCCTGGGTGCTGGGCCTGCTCCAGTTCGCCTCCACCTTCCTGCTCACCTGGCTCTACGCCCGCAACGCCCGGACCAAGCGCGACCGCGCCGCCCTGGGCCTGCGCTGGGACACCCAGGACCAGCTGCGGTGACCGCCGCCACCGGCGTGCTGACCACCGCCACCCCGCCCCCCGTCGCCCCGGCCGGCCAGCACCACGGCCTGGCGATCGTGCTGTTCGCCGTGATCGTCCTGGTCACCCTGGGGATCACCCTCTGGGTCGGCCGCCAGGGCAGCGCCGCCGAGGACTTCTACACCGGCGGACGCGACTTCACCCCGCTGCAGAACGGCTTCGCGCTCTCCGGCGACTACCTGTCCGCCGCCTCCTTCCTGGGCGTCGCCGGGCTGATCGCCCTGTACGGCTACGACGGCGTGCTGTACAGCATCGGCTTCCTGGTCGCCTGGCTGGTCGTGCTGATGCTGGTCGCCGAACTCGTCCGCAACGCGGGCCGGTACACCCTCGCCGACGTGCTCGCGCTGCGGCTGCGCCGCCGCAAGGTACGGGCGGCGGCCGGCGGCGCCAGCGTCGTGGTCACCCTGCTCTACCTGGTCGCCCAGATGGTCGGCGCCGGCTCGCTGGTCGCCCTGCTGCTCGGCACCAACAGCGCCCAGGCCCGGACCTGGACGATCATCGCGGTCGGCGCGCTGATGATCGTCTACGTCACCATCGGCGGGATGCGGGCCACCACCTGGATCCAGATCGTCAAGGCGTTCCTGCTGATCGCCGGTTCGGTGCTGCTCACCGTGCTGCTGGTGGCCCGCTTCCACGGCGACCTGTTCGAGCTGATGCGCCAGGCCGCCCGGCACAGCGGCGCCGGTCAGCGCTACCTCGAACCCGGGCTCAAGTACGGCGCCACCTTCACCAGCCGGCTGGACTTCTTCAGCCTCGGCCTGGCCCTGGTGCTCGGCACCGCCGGCCTGCCGCACATCCTGTCCCGCTTCTACACGGTGCCCACCGCGCGGGCCGCCCGCCGCTCCACGATGTGGGCGATCGGCCTGGTCGGCGGCTTCTACCTGATGGCCATCGCGCTCGGCCTGGGCGCCACCGCACTGGTCGGCTCCGCCGAGGTGCGGCACGCCAACGCGGCCGGGAACACCGCCGTCCCGCTGCTCGCCCTGGTGCTCGGCGGCGGCAACGGCAGCACCGGCGGGGTGGTGCTGTTCGCGCTGATCTCGGCGATCGCCTTCGCCACCATCCTCGCCGTGGTCGCCGGGCTGACCCTGGCCTCCTCCGCCGCCTTCGCCCACGACATCTGGGCCGGCGCCTGGCGGAGCCGGCCGGGCCGGCGCGGCGCGGAGCGCACCGAGGAGAAGCCGAGCGAGCAGCAGGAGGTGGTGGTGGCCCGGTTCGCGGCCGGCGGGATCGGCGCGGTGGCGATCGTGATCAGCCTCTACGCCCAGCAGCTGAACGTCGCCTTCCTGGTCGGCCTGGCCTTCGCGGTGGCCGCCTCCTCGAACCTGCCGGTGCTGCTGTACAGCCTGTTCTGGTCGCGGTTCACCGCCCGGGGCGCGGTCTGGTCGGTGTACGGCGGGCTCGTCCCGGCGATCGTGCTGGTGTTCTTCTCGCCGGTGGTCTCCGGCTCGAAGGTGGCGCTGTTCCCCGGCGTCGACTTCCACTGGTTCCCGCTGGAGAACCCCGGGATCGTCTCCATCCCGCTCGGCTTCCTGGCGGGCTGGATCGGGACGCTCACCTCTCCCGAACCGGCCGACGCGGACCGCTTCGCCGAGCTGGAGGTGCGGGCCCTCACCGGAGCGGGTGCGGCGTAGCCGCCGTGACCCGGGCCGGTCGGGCGTCCGGGGGCGGTTGTGCCCTGGCGGGTCGGGCGTCCGGGGCCGGTCACGCCCGGGCGGACAGCCCGTAGCGGTGCTCGGGGCGGCCGGTGTCGCCGTAGCGCAGGGTCAACCGCAGCCGGCTGTCCCGTTCCAGCTGCTTGAGGTAGCGCTGGGCGGTCGAGCGGCTCAGCCCGGTGGCATCGGCGACCTCCTGGGCGGACAGCGGCCGGCCCGCCCGGCGCAGCACGCCCAGCACCAGGTCGGTGGTGGGCGCCGAGTGGCCCTTGGGCAGTGTCCCGGCGGGCGCGGCGGCGCTGCGCAGGGTGGCGAACAGCCGGTCCACCTCGTCCTGGCCGGCCTCCCGGGCCGGGGCGGCCAGGGCGTGCCGCAGCTGGGCGTAGGAGACCAGCTTGTCCCGCAGCCCGGCGAAGGTGAACGGCTTGACCAGGTACTGCAGGGCGCCGTGCTGCATCGCGGCGTGCACGGTGGAGACGTCCCGGGCGGCGGTCACCATCATCACGTCGCAGGTCACCTGGCGTTCCCGCAGCCGGCGGACCAGCGCCAGGCCGGTCTCGTCCGGCAGGTGGTGGTCGAGCAGCAGGAGGTCCACCGGGCGGCGCTCCAGCGCGGCCAGCGCCTCTCCGGCCGAGTGGGCGGTGCCGGTGACCCGGAAGCCCGGCACCTTGGCCACGTAGGCGGCGTGCACGTCCGCGACCCGGAAGTCGTCGTCCACCACGAGTACGTCGATCATCACGCCTCCACGAGCTGAGTGGTGAGCAGGGCCTCGGGCAGCTCGACGGTGAACCGGGCGCCGCCGAGCGGGCCGGTGTCGAGCACGATCCGGCCGCCGGTCCGTTCGACCAGCCGCCGCACCATCGCCAGGCCCAGCCCGCGCGGACGGTGCGCGGGCGCGTCCTTGCTGGTCCACCCCTCCTCGAAGACCTGCTCGCGCAGCTCCTCCGGCACGCCCGGGCCGCTGTCCGCGACCTGCAGCAGCAGGGTGGAGCCGGCCGCCGCCAGGGTCACCTCCAGCCGCCCGCCCGGGCCCGTCCGCCCGCTGCCGCCGGGCACCAGGGCGTCCACCGCGTTGTCGATCAGGTTGCCGAGCACCGTCACCAGTGCCCGGGCGTCCACCACCGCGTCCGGCAGGTGCGCCGCCGGGGCGAGAACCAACCGCACCCCGCGCTCGTCGGCCACCGCCGTCTTGCCCGCCAGCAGCGCCGCCACGTGCGGGTCCTGCACCTGTTCGGCGATCCGCGCGGCGACCACGGCGTGCGAGCCGGACTGCTCCGAGATGAAGGCCACCGCCTGCTCGTGGCGGCCGAGTTCGAGCAGGCCGAGCAGGGTGTGCATCCGGTTGGCGTGCTCGTGGTCCTGGGCGCGCAGCGCCTCGGTGAGGCTGCGGGTGGTGTCCAGCTCGCGGACCAGCGACTCCAGCTCGGTGCGGTCGCGCAGCGTCACCACGGCGCCCTCGGCGGTGGCCGTCCGGTTCACCACCAGCACCCGGTCGTCCCGGACGGCCGGCAGGTCGGTGCCGGTGATCCGCCCGGTCAGCACGTCGGCCAGCCGGCCCGGCGGCAGCACCGCGGCGATCGGGCGGCCGGTGCACTCCCCGGGCAGGTCGAGCAGCCGCAGGGCCTCGTCGTTGGCCAGCCGGATCCGGCCCCGTTCGTCCAGCGCGACCAGGCCCTCGCGGATGCCGTGCAGCATGGCCTCGCGCTCGACCAGCAGGGCCGAGATGTCGGCCAGCGCGATGTTGTGGGTGCGGCGCTTGAGCCGGCGGGCCAGCACCAGGGTGGCGACGGTGCCGGCGGTCAGGCCGGCGGCGGCGCACAGCAGGATGCCGGTGAGCATCTTCAGCAGCCGGCGGCGGATCGAGTCGTCGCTGATGCCGACCGACACCTCGCCGACGATCCGGCCGTCCGTCGTCCGCAGCGGCACCTTGCCGCGGGCGGTGCGGCCCAGGGTGCCCTGCTGGATCGCGGTGACGCTGCGGCCGGCCAGTGCCGGCTCGGGGTCGGTGCTGACCCGCTGGCCGATCCGGCCCGGGTCGGTGTGCGAGAGGCGGATGCCGTCCAGGTCGGTGACCACGACGAAGCTGGCGCCGGTGGCGAGCCGGATCTGCTCGGCGTTGCGCTGCGCGGTGACGACGTCGCGGGCGTCGGCGGCCCGGGCGAGGGTCTCGTCGGTGGCGGTGGCCTGGGCGATGGACAGCGCCCGCTGCATGGCGTCGTGGTCCAGTTCGCTGCTGACCGGGGCCAGGAACAGCCCGGCGGTCAGGGCGGTGACGCCGACGGTGACGACGGTCTGGCTCAGCAGGAGCTGGGCGAAGACCCGGCGGGGCCAGTGGGGGAGCTTCATCCGGGCCTCCTCTCGGCGGCTGGGTGTGGCGGGGACCCACCAGGTGGGGGCCTGCTGGGCGGGGGCCTGCTGGGCGGGGTCCTGCGGGGCGGGGTCCCGAGGGGCGTGGTTCTGAGGGGCGTGGTTCTGAGGGGCGTTGTTCTCAGGGGTGGGGTCCTGAGGGACGGGGCCGCCAGGGGTGGGGTCGGGACACCCTATGTTTCCGACGTGTTTCTGTCAGCCCGCGTCCCCGCAGTTGTAGCGGAAGCAAAAGGAGCAGAACACCCCTCAATGCGGAGAAGTCGCACTACGCGCAGATGGCTCCCGTCGGGGCCGGGCCCGCTCCTACCTTTCCGGGGCAAGCACTGATCCGGGAGGAATGAATGACCGATACCCCGGCGATCGAGCTGACCGGCGCGACGAAACGCTTCCGCACCCCCTCCGGTGCGCTGCACACCGCCGTCCGCGATCTCGATCTGACCGTCGCCCAGGGCGAGTTCGTCGCCGTCGTCGGCCCCACCGGCTGCGGCAAGTCCACCACGCTGACCCTGGTCAGCGGCCTGGAGGAGCCCACCGAGGGCGAGGTCCGGGTGTACGGCGAGCCCGTGCGCGGGATCGACCCCAAGGTCGGGTTCGTCTTCCAGCAGGACGCCGTCTTCCCCTGGCGCACCGTGCTGTCCAACGTGATGGCCGGGCCGCGCTTCCGCGGCGTGCCCGCCGCCGAGGCGAAGGAGCGGGCCCGGGACTGGCTGGGCCGGGTGGGCCTGGCCGCCTTCGAGGACCGCTACCCGCACCAGCTGTCCGGCGGAATGCGCAAGCGCGTCGCACTCGCCCAGACCTTCGTCAACGACCCGACCATCCTGCTGATGGACGAGCCGTTCTCGGCGCTGGACGTGCAGACCCGCGCCCTGATGTCCGACCAGCTGCTGGAGCTGTGGGCCGGCACCGGCTCGTCGGTCGTCTTCGTCACCCACGACCTGGACGAAGCCATCGCGCTCGCCGACCGGGTCGTCGTGATGACGGCCGGACCGGCCACCGTCAAGGAGGTCTTCACCGTCGACCTGCCACGACCGCGCACCGTGGAGGCCGTCCGGCTGGAACCGAGGTTCGTCGAGCTGTACCGCGAGATCTGGGCCTCGCTCGGCGAAGAGGTGCGCATCACCCGGGAGAGAGGAGCGGGTCGTGCCGCTTGAGACCGCGTCCGAGACCGCGTCGACCGCCGCCGGGAAGCCCCCGGCCGCCACGACCAGAACCGAGGCCCGCGAACGGGCCGCCCGCAACCGGAAGTTGACCGTCTACGCGGCCCGGCTCGGGGTGCTGGTCGCCTTCCTCGGCCTGTGGGAGGTGTGCGCCCGCACCGAGGTCATCGACCCGTTCAACTTCTCCCAGCCGTCCAGGATCTGGGACCAGATCTGGCAGTGGACCACCCACGGCACCGCCCAGGGCTCGCTCGGCGAGCAGATCGGCTACACCCTGTACGAGGCCCTCACCGGCTGGGTGATCGGCGTGGTCGGCGGTGTGCTGCTGGGCATCGCGCTCGGCCGGGTCCGCTTCCTGGCCGACGTGTTCGGGCCGTACATCAAGGTCCTCAACGCCATCCCGCGGATCGTGCTCGCCCCGATCTTCCTGATCTGGTTCGGCCTCGGCCCGGCCTCCAAGGTCGCCTCCGCGGTGGTCCTGGTGTTCTTCCCGGTGTTCTTCAACGCCTTCCAGGGCGCCCGCGAGGTCGACCGCAACCTGGTCGCCAACGCCCGCATCCTGGGCGCCGACAACCGCAAGGTCACCCTCCAGGTGGTCATCCCCGCCGCCACCACCTGGATTTTCACCAGCCTCCACGTCAGCTTCGGCTTCGCGCTGATCGGCGCGATCGTCGGCGAGTACATCGGCGCCACCAAGGGCCTCGGCCTGCTGGTCGCCGCCGCCCAGGGCACCTTCAACGCGGCCGGGGTGTACGCCGCCATGACCATCCTCGCCGTCGTCGCGCTGCTCACCGAGGGGCTGCTGACCTTCGCCGAGAAGAGACTCTTCCGCTGGAAGCCCGCCGACGCGGGCGACGGCCGCTGAACTCCCCCCACCCGTACGCACCGAGAGGTTCCCCCACGATGCGCAGAGCTCTCACTGCCGTCCTCGCCGCCGCCCTGCTCGTCCCGCTCTCCGCCTGCGCCAACGACGCCGCCACCTCGTCCCACGGCGCGGCCCCGGCCGGGCAGCAGGTCGACGGACCCAAGGTCAAGATCATGGTCGGTGGCCTGGACAAGGTCATCTACCTGCCCGCGATGCTCACCCAGCGGCTCGGCTACTTCGCCGAGGCCGGCGTCAACGTCGAACTGCTCACCGAACCGGCCGGCGTCAACGCCACCACCGCGCTGCTGGCCGGCGACGTCCAGGGCGCCGTCGGCTTCTACGACCACACCATCGACCTCCAGGCCAAGGGCAAGCACGTCGAGTCCGTGGTCCAGTTCGCCCAGGCCCCCGGTGAGGTCGAACTGGTCTCCGCCAAGCAGGCCGACGCCATCAGGTCCGGCGCCGACTTCAAGGGCAAGAAGCTCGGCGTCACCAGCATCGGCTCCTCCACCGACTTCCTCACCAAGTACCTCGCGGTCAAGAACGGCGCCTCCGTCAGCGACTTCAGCCCGATCGCGGTCGGCGCCGGCCAGACCTTCATCGCCGCCCTCCAGCAGGGCAGCATCGACGCCGGGATGACCACCGACCCGACCGTCGCCACCGTCCTCGACAAGGGCCTCGGCAAGATCCTCTACGACATGCGCACCCCCGAGGGCTCGCGCCAGGCGCTCGGCGGGCTCTACCCGTCCTCCTCGCTGTACATGAACACCGAGTGGGTCGAGAAGAACAAGGACACCACCCAGAAGCTCACCAACGCCTTCGTCAAGACCCTCAAGTGGATGTCCACCCACAGCCCCGAGGAGATCGCCGCGAAGATGCCCGCCGACTACGCGCAGGGCGGCGCCGAGCAGTACGCGGCTGCCATCAAGTCCACCCTGCCGATGTTCACCACCGACGGGGTGATGCCCGCCGACGGGCCCAGGACCGTGCTCGCGGTGCTCGCCGCCTTCCACCCGGACGTCAAGGGCAAGGAAGGGACGATCGACCTGGCCAGGACGTACACCACGGAGTTCGTCGGCAAGGCCGCCGGCTGACGCCCGGCCCTCGCGGTCCCGCGCCCACCCCCACGGGCGCGGGGCCGCCGTGGTGCTCGGACCCCCCGCTCGGTTCCCCGGCTCGGTTCCCTGGCTCGGTTCCCCGGCTCGGTGCCCGGCTCAGATCCCCCGTACGGAGAGCACGTCCATCCGCGACGGCGTCCCCGCCGCCTTGCCGCAGCTCTCCGGGCGCGCCGGCTCGCTCACCGACTCGATCACGTCCACCTCCCAGGCCCGCCCGTCCCGGTGGATCACCGCCACCAGCCAGCGGCCCGGGCCGTCCACCCGCTGCGCCAGGGTCAGCGCGTCCACCCCGGTCTCGCCGATCGCCAGCCGCACCGCGTGCTCGGCCGCCTGGCCCGGCCGCTCCCAGCCCGAGCAGCCCCGCGACCACTCCGGCACCATGTGCCCGGCCGCCGTCGCCGCCAGCACCTCCTTGGCGCTCTCCGGCGTCAGCCGCCCGTACGCGTAGCCGTACGGCAGCACCAGCATCGTGGGGGAGAAGCGGTGCCCGCCCAGGTGGGTGACCTCCCACACCTCGCTGTGCCCGGCCGCCGCCAGCTCCGCGGCCAGCGGACGGCCCAGCAGCGCGCAGCAGCGGTCCCGGCGGCCGTTGGTGCACACCAGCGCCAGCGGGCCGCCGACGTGCTCCACCCCGAAGCCCGTGTGGTCACCGGCGCCCAGCGCCGCGAAGTCCAGCCCCAGCAGCTCCGCCGGATCCGCCACCTGCGCCCGGCGGACCCAGCCGCGGCCCGGCACCGCGTGCGCCACGACCACCTCGTGCCGCGCCGTCGGCAGGCAGTCCGCGTGCCGCCCGGGACGCCGGATCAGGGCGACCCGTACGCCGGTACCCGCCGCGGCGGCCTCCAGCGCGCGCCCGACCGCCCCGTCCAGGTGGCTCTCGCCCAGAGCCTTCGCGCCCCAGGGGCCGTTCTGCTCCAGCAGCAGCCAGGTGGTCGCCACCGCCGCCGTCGCGGTCAACGGCTCCGAAAGTTCACGCGAGAGGGTCGCACAGGTGCTCACCCGGGCAAGGCTACCCCCGGCGGTCCGGCCCGGCCCGGGGGCCGCGCAACGCCCGCGACCAGGCCCGGAGCAGCCGAGACCGGGCCCGGACACGCCGGAGGGCGGGGCACCCGCAGGCACCCCGCCCTCCGACCCCGTCAGCACGGGCGAGCCGTCACGCCGGGCCGGCCACCACCGCGATCGGCGCCGTCACCGGCGTACCCGAACCGTCCCGGCGCGGGTCGCGCTCCGGCAGGTCGACCGGCACGCCCTTGGCACCGGCGGCCCGGGCCGGGGCGGCACCCGCCCAGGCGAACGCCAGGCCGTCCTCGCCGCGCAGGAAGCGCTGGCAGCGCACACCGCCGGTCGCCCGGCCCTTGCGCGGGTACTGCTCGAACGGGGTGACCTTCCAGGACGACTGCTCGTCACCCGACAGCGTGCCCGAGGCGCCCGCCACCGAGACCACCACCGCGTCCACGGCCGGGTCCACCGCCGTGAACGACAGCACCCGGGCGCCGTCCGACAGCTTGACGCCCGCCATGCCACCCGCCGGACGGCCCTGCGGACGGACCTGACCCGCCGGGTAGCGCAGCAGCTGGGCGTCCGAGGTGATGAAGACCAAGTCCTCCTCGCCGGTGCGCAGTTCGACCGCGCCCACCAGCTCGTCGCCGTCCTTGAGGCCGATCACCTCGAACTCGTCCTTGTTCGCCGGCCACTCCGGCACCACCCGCTTCACCACACCCTGCACCGTGCCCAGCGCCAGCCCCGGCGAGGACTCGTCCAGCGTGGTCAGCGCCAGCACCCGCTCCCCGGCCTCCAGCCGCAGGAACTCCTCCACCGCGGCCCCGCCCGCCAGCGTCGGCGAGGGCATCGGCGGCAGCGCCGGCAGGTCGATCACCGGCAGCCGCAGCACCCGGCCCGCGGACGTCACCACACCCACGTCCGCCCGCGCCGTGGCCGGCACCGCCGACACGATCACGTCGTGCTTCGCCCGCTTCTCCGACAGCTCGAACGGCTCACCGTCCGCCGTCCGCGCCAGCAGCCCCGTCGAGGACAGCAGCACCCGGCACGGATCGTCCGCCACCTCCAGCGGCACCGTCAGCGCCGCGGCCGGAGCCGCCCCCGCCTCCAGCAGCACCGTGCGCCGCTCCGTCCCGAACTGCTTGGACACCGCGCCCAGTTCGGACGACACCACGCTGCGCAGCCTGGTGTCCGACTCCAGGATCTCGGTCAGCTCCGCGATCTCCGCGTTCAGCTTCTCCTTCTCCTGCTCCAGCTCCACCCGGTCGAACCGGGTCAACCGGCGCAGCGGCGTGTCCAGGATGTAGCCGGTCTGCGTCTCCGACAGCGAGAAGCGCTCCATCAGGCGCTCCTTCGCCTGCTGGGCGTTGTCACTCGACCGGATGATCGAGATGACCTCGTCGATGTCCACCAGGGCCACCAGCAGGCCCTCGACCAGGTGCAGCCGCTCCTGCCGCTTGCGGCGGCGGAAGTCGCTGCGCCGGCGCACCACCGTGAAGCGGTGGTCGACGTAGACCTCCAGCAGCTCCTTGAGGCCCAGCGTCAGCGGCTGCCCGTCCACCAGCGCCACGTTGTTGATGCCGAAGGTCTCCTCCAACGGCGTCAGCTTGTAGAGCTGCTCCAGCAGCGCCTCCGGCACGAAGCCGTTCTTCACCTCGATCACCAGCCGCAGCCCGTGCTCGCGGTCGGTCAGGTCCTTGACGTCCGCGATGCCCTGCAGCTTCTTCGCGTTGACCAGGTCCTTGATCTTCGCGATGACCTTCTCCGGGCCGACGTTGTACGGCAGCTCGGTCACCACGATGCCCTTGCGGCGCGCCGTGACGTTCTCGATCGTCGTGGTGGCCCGGATCTTGAAGGTGCCGCGGCCCGACTCGTACGCGTCCCGGATGCCCGACAGGCCCACGACCCGCCCGCCCGTCGGCAGGTCCGGACCGGGCACGAACCGCATCAGCGTGTCCAGGTCCGCGCTCGGGTGCTTGATCAGGTGCCGGGCCGCGGCCACCACCTCGGACAGGTTGTGCGGCGGCATGTTCGTCGCCATGCCCACCGCGATGCCCGTCGCGCCGTTCACCAGCAGGTTCGGGAACGCGGCCGGCAACGCCAGCGGCTCCTGCTCGCTGCCGTCGTAGTTCGGCCCGAAGTCGACGGTGTCCTCGTGGATCGACTCCACCATCGCCATCGAGGCCGCCGTCAGCCGCGACTCGGTGTACCGCATCGCCGCCGGCGGGTCGTCGTTGCCCAGCGAACCGAAGTTGCCGTGCCCGTCGATCAGCGGCAGCCGCATCGAGAACGGCTGCGCCATGCGCACCACCGAGTCGTAGATCGACTGGTCGCCGTGCGGGTGCAGCCGGCCCATCACCTCGCCCACCACGCGCGCGCACTTCACGTGCGCCCGGTCCGGACGCAGGCCCATCTCGTTGGCCTGGTACAGGATCCGGCGGTGCACCGGCTTGAGACCGTCCCGCGCGTCGGGCAGCGCACGCGAGTAGATCACCGAGTAGGCGTACTCCAGGAAGGAGCCCTGCATCTCGTCCACGACGTCGACGTCGAGGATCCGCTCCTCGAAGTCTCCGGGCGGCGGGGTCTGCGAACTGCGGCGGGCCATCGCGGCGGGGCTCCCTTACGTGTCGCTGGCTGTGTCGTCGGCCGGACGCCGGGCGTCCGGTCCGGGCACCGGACGGGCTTCGCCGCCCCGGCTCCCTGATTCACCGTCCTACCGCCGCGACCCGTCAACCGGGCGCGACCGACAGGGCACGGCGCCCCCATTGTGGACCCTCGCGCCGACACTCCCGGTCAGCGGCCCTCTTCCGCCCCTGGCGAACGCCGCATCCGCGCGGACACAAACACGCCTCCCGCGCGTTGCACCACAATGGGGGACGCCACACGAACCCCGACATCGACGACGGGAAGGACCCGAGCGCATGGCCAACCCGGCCCCCGCCTCCAGCCGAGGCATCGCCATCACCGAGCACCGCCTGGCCAACGGCCTGCGCGTCGTCCTCTCCGAGGACCGACTCACCCCGGTCGCCGCGGTCTGCCTCTGGTACGACGTCGGCTCCCGCCACGAGGTCAAGGGCCGCACCGGCCTCGCCCACCTCTTCGAGCACCTGATGTTCCAGGGCTCCGCCAACGTCACCAACAACGGGCACTTCGAGCTCGTCCAGGGCGCCGGCGGCTCGCTCAACGGCACCACCAGCTTCGAACGCACCAACTACTACGAGACCATGCCCGCCCACCAGCTGGAGCTCGCCCTCTGGCTGGAGGCCGACCGCATGGGCTCGCTGCTCGCCGCCCTCGACGAGACGTCCATGGAGAACCAGCGCGCCGTCGTCAAGAACGAACGCCGCCAGCGCTACGACAACGTCCCGTACGGCACCGCCTTCGAGAAGCTCACCGCGCTCTCGTACCCCGACGGCCACCCGTACCACCACACCCCGATCGGCTCCATGGCCGACCTCGACGCCGCCACCCTGGAGGACGCCCGCGCGTTCTTCCGCACCTACTACGCGCCCAACAACGCGGTGCTCTCCGTGGTCGGCGACATCGACCCCGAGCAGACCATCGCCTGGGTCGAGAAGTACTTCGGCTCCATCCCCGCGCACGACGGCAAGCAGCCCCCGCGCTCCGGCGAACTCCCCGACACCATCGGCCGCGAACTGCGCCAGGAACTCGCCGAGGACGTCCCCTCCCGCGCCCTGATGGCCGCCTACCGCCTGCCCCACGACGGCACCCGCGAGGCCGACGCCGCCGACCTCGCGCTCACCATCCTCGGCAGCGGCGAGTCCAGCCGCCTCTACAACCGGCTCGTCCGCCGCGACCGCACCGCCGTCGCCGCCGGCTTCGGCCTGCTGCGCCTCGCCGGCGCCCCCAGCCTCGGCTGGCTCGACGTCAAGACCTCCGGCGACGCCACCATCGCCCAGATCGACGCCGCCGTCGACGAGGAGCTCGCCCGCTTCGCCGCCGAGGGCCCCACCCCCGAGGAACTCGAGCGCGCCCAGGCCCAGATCGAGCGCGAGTGGCTCGACCGGCTCACCACCGTCGCCGGCCGCGCCGACGAACTCTGCCGCTACGCCGTCCTGTTCGGCGACCCCAAGCTGCTGAACGACGCCCTCCCCAAGGTCCTCGACGTCACCGCCGAGGAGGTCCAGGCCGTCGCCAAGGCCCGGCTCCACCCCGACAACCGGGCCGTCCTCGTCTACGAGCCGACCGCGACCGCCGCCGACGACGCTTCCGACGCCGCTTCCGAAGAGGAGGGTGCCGCCGTATGAGCACCGACTACGTCCCCGCGATGACCTTCCACCCCCAGCCCCAGCCCGGCACCCCCGGCCCCTGGGCCTTCCCCGCCCCCGAGCGGGCCGCCCTCGGCAACGGCATCACCGTGCTGCACTGCCACCGGCCCGGCCAGCAGCTGGTCGCCGTCGAGGTCCTCCTCGACGCCCCGCTCGCCGCCGAGCCCGAGGGCCTCGACGGCGTCGCCGCCATCCTCGCCCGCGCCCTCAACGAGGGCACCGACACCCTCACCGCCGAGGAGTTCGCCGGCGAACTCGAGCGCGCCGGGGCCACCCTCGACGCCCACGCCGACCACCCCTGCATCCGGGTCGCCCTCGAAGTCCCCGCCTCCCGGCTCCAGCGCGGCCTCACCCTGCTCGCCGACGCCCTGCGCGCCCCCGCCCTCCCGGCAGAGGAGATCGAGCGCCTCGTCGCCAACCGCCTCGACGAGATCGTGCACGAGCAGGCCAACCCCGCCCGGCGCGCCGCCAAGGCCCTCTACGCCGAGCTCTTCGAGGCCGCGGACCGCCTCTCCCGGCCCCGCAGCGGCACCGCCGACACCGTCAAGTCGATCGACCGCGCCGCCGTCAAGGCCTTCTACGACGCCCACGTGCGCCCCGCCACCACCACCGTCGTGGTGGTCGGCGACCTCACCGGCGTCGACCTCCCCGCCCTGCTGGAGAGCACCCTCGGCACCTGGACCGGCACCACCGCGGAACCCTCCGCCCACGCCCCGGTCACCGGCGACGACCACGGCCGCGTCCTCATCGTCGACCGCCCCGGCTCCGTCCAGACCCAGCTGCTGATCGGCCGGATCGGCCCCGACCGCCACGACCCGGTCTGGGCCGCCCAGATCCTCGGCACCTACTGCCTCGGCGGCACCCTCACCTCCCGCCTCGACCGCGTCCTGCGCGAGGAGAAGGGCTACACCTACGGCGTCCGGGCCTTCGCCCAGCCGCTGCGCTCCGCCGCCGACGGCAGCGGGCGCTCGCTGCTCGCCATCAGCGGCTCGGTGGACACCGCCTCCACCGCCCCCGCGCTCGCCGACACCTGGACCATCCTGCGCACCCTCGCCGCCGAGGGCCTCACCGACGCCGAGCGCGACGAGGCCGTGCAGTTCCTGGTCGGCGTCGCGCCGCTCAAGTACGAGACCGCGGGCTCGGTCGCCGGCACCCTGGCCGACCAGGTCGAGCAGTACCTCGCCGACGACTACCAGGCCGAGGTCTACCGGCAGCTGGCCGAACTGCCCACCGCGGCGGCCACCGAGGCCGTGGTCGCGGCCTTCCCGCCGGACCGCCTGATCACCGTCCTGGTCGGCGACGCCGCCGCCATCGAGGCGGACGTGCGGGCGCTCGGGATCGGCGAGGTCACCGTCGTCGGCTGACGCCCTCCGACGTCCCCTCCGGCCCGGTGGAGCGCTTTCGCTCCGCCGGGCCGGACGCGTTCCGGGCGCGTTCCGGGCGCGTCCGTAAATCCGTTGCGGGCCCGGCCCGTTCCGTGGATAGATGTTCCCCGACGCACACCACGTGCGAACTGCGAGCAGCGGAGGGAGGCGGTCACCATGCGGGTCGAGCAAGCCATACGACGACGCTCCCCGAGGCCGTATCTCCCATGCCTCGCCACGGCTGCCTGAGCGCACCCGTCCCCGAACTTCCCCGAGCCGCACCGGGATTCTCTTTCGCGCGGCAATTCCTTCCCCGAACTACCCGACCTCTGGAGGTCGTTCACCCATGTCGTACACCGAAGTTCCCGGCATCCGCGTCCCGATCCGGATGTGGACCGACCCGGCGACGGTCGAGGGCGCGGCCCTCCAGCAGCTGCGCAACATCAGCTCCCTGCCCTGGCTGCACGGCCTGGCCGTGATGCCGGACGTCCACCTGGGCAAGGGCGCGACGGTCGGCTCCGTCATCGCCATGAAGGACGCGGTCTGCCCGGCGGCGGTCGGCGTCGACATCGGCTGCGGGATGAGCGCGGTGAAGACCTCCCTCACCGCCAAGGACCTCCCGGACGACCTCTCCGCCCTGCGCTCCAAGATCGAGCAGGCCATCCCGGTCGGCCGCGGCCTCCACACCGACCCGGTCGACCCGACCACGCTGCACGGTTTCCGCACGGAGGGCTGGGACGACTTCTGGCACCGCTTCGACGACATCGCGGAGGACGTCAAGTGGCGCCGCGAGCGGGCGATGCAGCAGATGGGAACGCTCGGCTCGGGGAATCATTTTGCGGAGGTTTGTGTAGATATGTCCGATTCGGTGTGGCTGATGCTGCACTCCGGGTCGCGCAACATCGGCAAGGAGCTGGCGGAGCACCACATGACCGTCGCCCGCTCTCTGTCGCACAACCAGGGGCTGGTCGACCGCGATCTGGCGGTCTTCCTCGCGAAGACCCCAGAGATGGCCGACTACCGCCAGGACCTCTTCTGGGCGCAGGAGTACGCGAAGCACAACCGTGCCCTGATGATGGCGCTCTTCCAGGACGTTGTCCGGGGCGAGTTCGCCAAGGCGCAGGTCACCTTCGAGGAGGTGATCAGCTGCCACCACAACTACGTCTCGGAGGAGCGCTACGACGGCGTCGACCTGCTGGTGACCCGCAAGGGTGCGATCAGGGCCGGCTCCGGCGACCTCGGGATCATCCCGGGCTCGATGGGGACGGGCTCCTACATCGTCCGCGGCCTGGGCAACGCTGCGTCGTTCAACTCCGCCTCGCACGGCGCCGGCCGCAAGATGAGCCGCACCGCCGCGAAGAAGCGGTTCACCACGCGCGACCTGGCTGAGCAGACCAAGGGTGTGGAGTGCCGCAAGGATAGCGGCGTGGTGGACGAGATCCCGGGCGCCTACAAGTCCATCGAGAAGGTCATCGAGCAGCAGAAGGACCTGGTCGAGGTGGTCGCCCACCTCAAGCAGGTGGTCTGCGTGAAGGGCTGACCAAATGTTGAGGCGCCCGGAACCGTTCCCGGGCGCCTCATCTACGAAGCTATCCTTCGTGACTGGCAGCCATTGAGGCGCCATCGGCGGATATTGCAGCTCTTCTCGGTGCGGCCGAGCTGTTCTGCTGCTGCCTTGATGCTGGGTGCTGCCATGAGGACGTCATCTTCGGCTTTGGTCCAGCTGCGCTTGATCATGCGCCTCACGCCCGAGGGTCTGACCCACATCGCTGCTTCTGCGGCTGCGGCCTTCTTGCGGTGTAGTGCCATGCAGTCGGGGTAGTAGATGTGGCTGAGGATAGCCACCGCCTCTTCCCTGGAGTAGAAGAGGTTGAAGATCCCGTCCCGCTTGTTCCGTCGGAATGTGCGTCGAGTGCCGGTGAGGCCGTCCAGGTAGCCATGGACGAACGTGGCGATGGCGTCGCTCTGGGTCGTGAGGCTGACGAAGGGGAGATTCTGTGAGGTCCGTCCCGTCGAGCCGTCGGCGTCAATCAGCCCCCGAAGGTAGTCGCGCTCGGAGAGCGGCATGTGCGGCGGCGCAATGATGTCGGACTTCCGCCCCGCTGGCAGGCCGAGCGCCTGCAATTCCTCGCGGAACTCTCGAGCGTAGACGGTCCACATCACTGAGGCGTGCTCCGCCTTGAAGTTCGTTGCGCGCGTCCGGTAGCTGATGGTGCTGTTGTACGGGCAGAGCCGCTGGAACTCCTCCAGGATCGGGGCGTCCCGTGTGGCGAGTTCCACGGAGAGTCGACCGCGGTTGCGGGACTGTTCGGTGAGGTGTCCGTTCGCCTGGAGGAAGGCGAACATGTAGGCGTGCTCGGGTCGTTCGAGGTCGAAGAACGTCATGCCGAGAGCATCAGTGCGATCCGTCGTTCGAGAGGATCGAATGACCACCAGTTCGCTCAATGGTGTGGATGCGATCGAATCCGTGAACAGAAGCGCCCGGCGGTGCTAGACAGCACTGCCGGGCGCTTCGTGCGTGACGCGCGAGGGCTCAGGCCGCGGCCGGGAGCTCGTCGAGGCCTTCGGCGACGAGCTTGGCGAGGCGGTCGAGGGCCTCGTCGGCGTTGGGGGCGTCGGAGGCCAGGATGACCTCGTCGCCGCCCTGGGCGCCCAGGGCGAGCAGGCCGAGCATGGAGGCGGCGTTCACGGGGTTGCCGCCGGGCTTGGCGATGGTGATCGGCACGCCGGTGGCCGTGACGGCCCGGACGAAGACGGAGGCGGGACGGGCGTGCAGGCCCTCGGCCCAACCGATGGTGACGCGGCGCTCAGCCATGAGACGTGCCTTTCCGGTGAAGCTGGTCACGGCCGTGCTCGGGCGAGCGGGGGGAACGACCGTGTTGTCTAGACCAGTGTTGCACGCAGGCAACCCCTGCGAGGCGCCGCGTTCGGGACTTGTGATTGTTTCTTTTCGGGGCATAAGGCCCGGCCAGCGGCCCTGTCCACCCTGCCGTGGGCACGCGCCCGGCGCCATTCGGCTCGCCGCCGGATAACCTGACGAATGTGGAAGACCCCGCGGTGGCGAACCCCGCGCAACCCGACTATCCGCAGCACTGGGAAGCCGACGTCCTGCTGCGCGACGGCGGCACGGCCCGGATCCGGCCGATCACCCCCGGCGACGCCGGGCGGTTGGTGGAGTTCTACGAACAGGTCTCCGACCAGTCCAAGTACTTCCGCTTCTTCGCCCCCTACCCGCGGCTCTCCGACAAGGACGTGCGCCGCTTCACCCACCACGACTTCGTGAACCGGGTCGGCCTCGCCGTGGTGGTCCGGGACCACTTCATCGCGACCGTCCGCTACGACCGGATCGACGCCGACGGCCGCCCCTCCGAGCACGGCACCGACGCCGAGGTCGCCTTCCTCGTCCAGGACGCCCACCAGGGCCGCGGCGTGGCCTCCGCGCTGCTGGAGCACATCGCGGCGGTGGCCCAGGAGCGGGGTATCCGCCGCTTCCAGGCCGAGGTGTTGCCGGAGAACCGCAAGATGGTGAAGGTCTTCACCGACGCCGGCTACACCCAGCGCCGCAGCTTCGCCGACGGCGTGGTGCACCTGGAGTTCGCCCTCGAACAGACCGACCGCTCACTCGCCGTGATGCGCGCCCGCGAGCACCGCGCCGAGGCCCGCTCGGTGCAGCGGCTGCTGACCCCGCGCTCGGTGGCGGTGATCGGCGTCTCCCGCAATCCGCAGACCGTCGGCCGGGCCCTGCTGCGCGACCTGCTCGGCAGCTTCGACACCGAGTTCGAGAGCCGGTACGAGGCCAAGGGCGCCCCGCGCACCGTCTACGCGGTGAACCGCAGCGCCCCGCCCGGCACCGAGCTGGACGGCGTCCCGGTGCACCGCTCGATTCTGGACATTCCCGGGCCGGTGGACCTCGCGGTGATCGCCGTCCCCGAGAGCGTCGTCCCGGCGGCCGTCGCCGAGTGCGGCGCGCACGGCGTGCAGGGTCTGGTGGTGGTCACCGCCGGCTACGCCGAGACCGGCCCGGAGGGCCGCGACCGCCAGCGCGCCCTGGTGCGCCAGGCCCGCGCGGCGGGCATGCGGGTGATCGGCCCGAACGCCTTCGGCCTGATCAACACCGACCCCGACCACCCGCTGAACGCCTCGCTCGCCCCGCACCTGC
This sequence comes from Kitasatospora sp. NPDC059160, assembly GCF_042755465.1. NCBI lineage: Bacteria > Bacillati > Actinomycetota > Actinomycetes > Kitasatosporales > Streptomycetaceae > Kitasatospora > Kitasatospora sp. NPDC059160. The sequence goes on from NZ_JBHZCN010000029.1 coordinate 84,056, forward strand.
CGGACCGCGGCGGCTTCGGGATCTTCTGCCAGTCCGGGGCGATCGGCGTGGCCCTGCTGGAGTCCGCCCACCGGCGCGGCCTCGGGGTCTCCTCCTTCGCCTCGGTCGGCAACCGCTCGGACGTCTCCGGCAACGACTTCCTGCAGTACTGGGCCGAGGACGAGGCCACCGAGGTGGTGCTGCTGTACCTGGAGTCCTTCGGCAACCCCCGCAAGTTCACCCGGATCGCGCGCCGACTGGCCACCGCCAAGCCGGTGGTGGTGGTCAAGGGCGCCCGCCACACCGGCAGCCTGCCGCCCGGCCACGCCGTCCCGGCCACCGCCACCGGCCTGCACGACGCCACCGTGGACGCGCTGTTCGAACAGGCCGGGGTCACCAGGGTGGCGACCATCACCGAGCTGTTCGACACCGGTGAGCTGCTCGCCCAGCAGCCGCTGCCGCCCGGTGACCGGGTCGCCGTGGTCGGCAACTCCGACTCGCTGGGCCTGCTCACCTACGACGCCTGCCTGAGCGCCGGGCTGCGCCCGTGCACACCGGTCGACCTCACCACCGCGGCGACCGGCGAGAACTTCCGGATCGCCCTGGACGTCGCGCTCGGCGACCCGGCCGTGGACGCGGTGATCGCCGTCGCCATCCCGCCGATCGGCACTTCCGCGCACGCCTTCATGGGCGGCCGGCTGACCGGCCCGGACGACCCCGAGATGGGCTCGGACGATCCGGAGATCGCCACCGGTCTGCTCGAAGCGGGCGAGCGGGCACGGGAGTTGGGCAAGCCCCTGGTGCTGGCCCACCTGGCCCTGACCGACCTGCCGACCCGGCTGCGCCCGGGCGGGATCCCGGCCTACGCGGCGCCCGAGCGGGCCGTGCGCGCCCTCGCGCACGCCGTGCACTACGCGCAGTGGCGCCGCCGCACCGCCGCGGCGGAGGAGACGGCGCGCGTCCCCGACCTGGACCGGATCGACGAGCCCGGCGCCCGCGCCCTGGTGGACGCGGCGCTCAGCACCCGCACCGCGGTCGCCGCCCGTACCCAGCCCGGCGGCGCCCGGATCACCCTGTCCGACTCCGAGGCCCGGCTGCTGCTGGCCCGCTACGGTGTCGACGTCTCGCCCACGCTGGCCGCCCCCGACGAGCGGGAGGCCGTCCGGGCCGCCGAGCAGCTCGGCTACCCGGTGGCCCTGAAGGCGACCGCCCCGCACCTGCGCCACCGCCCCGACCTGGGCAGCGTCCGGCTGGACCTGACCGGCGAGGAGGGCCTGCGCCGCGCCCACCGCGAGCTGGACGCCCTGCTCGGCGGCGCGGCCGGTGCCCAGCTGGTGGTGCAGCGGATGGCCCCGCGCGGCGTGGACACCGTGATCGGTGCCACGGTCGATCCGGCCGTCGGCGCGATCCTGTCCTTCGGCCTGGCCGGTGCCCCGGCCGAGCTGCTCGGTGACGTGGCCCACCGCCTCGTCCCGGCCACCGACCAGGACGTCGCCGGTCTGATCCGCGAGGTGCGGGCGGCGCCGCTGCTGTTCGGCTGGCGGGGCGCCGAGGCGGTGGACACCGCCGCGCTGGAGGAGTTGCTGCTGCGGGTGTCGCAGTTGGTGGACGACGTACCGGAGATCGCCTCGGTGGATCTCGAACCGGTGGTCGTCGCCCCGCACGGGCTGGCGATCCTGGGGGCGCGGGTGCGGGTCGCCCCGCTGCCCGTCCGCAGCGATCTGGGCCCGCGCGCGATGAGCACCCTGTAATCTTCCTTGGTTGCGCCTGCCCGTGGGCGCTGATGTCCGAAGCTCGGCGCCGTGCCGCCCGCTTCGTCGGCGGACCATGCCAGGATGGAGTTATGGCGAAGACCGGTACCACCACCACTCAGGACCTGCGCTCGGCGATCGAGCGCAGCGGCTACTACCCGGCCCTGGTGTCCGAGGCGGTCGAGTCCGCGGTGGGCCCGGAGCCGATCAGCTCCTACCTGGTGCACCAGGAGACGACCTTCGACTCCAACGAGGTGCGCCGGCACGTGACGGTGCTGGTGCTGACCCCGACCCGGTTCGTGGTGAGCCACACCGACGAGCAGTCGGGTGACGCGGGCAGCCCCGCCGTGCCGTTCGCCACCACCTCGACGGAGAGTGTCCGGCTGGACCGGATCGGCTCGGTCGTGCTGAGCCGGATGGTGGCGAACCCGGAGACGTACACGCCCGGGACGCTGCCGCGCGAGGTGGTGCTGACCATCGGCTGGGGCGCGGTGCAGCGCCTGGACCTGGAGCCGGCCGGTTGCTCGGACCCGAACTGCGAGGCCGACCACGGCTACACCGGTTCGGCGACGGCCGACGACCTCTCGCTGCGGGTGAGCGAGGCCGGGGACGGTCCGGAGACGGTGGCCCAGGCGCTGCTGTTCGCCCGGGCGCTGTCCGACGCGACGATCGACAACGGCCCGCGGGTCTGAGGTCCCGGCCGGGCCCCGTCGCGCCCGGCCACCGAGCCCCGCCGTTCCCGATCGCGCGCCCGCCCGCGGTCCCGCCCGCTACGAATCCGGTTCCATGTCCTTCGCACCCTCCGACGGCTACGACGCCTTCGAGATCCTCGACCCGGCCGACGCCCCCGCGCCGCCGTACGGCAGCGGCTCGCTCTGCGACCTGCTGCCCTCGGTGGCGGCGGGCCTGGGCGTCCCGGGGTTCACCGCGACGCTGCCGATCGCCCCGGCCGACCGGGCGGTGGTCTTCCTGGTGGACGGCCTGGGCTGGGAGCTGCTGCTGCGCCACCCCGAGTACGCGCCGTTCCTGTCCTCGCTGGCCGGGAGCTCGCTGGGCGGCTCCGGCCGGCCGCTGACCGCGGGCTTCCCGTCGACCACCGCGACCTCGCTGGCCTCGGTCGGCACGGGCACGCCGCCCGGCCTGCATGGCCTGGCCGGGTACACGGTGGCGGTGCCGGGCACCGACTACCTGATGAACCAGCTGCGCTGGCAGCCGCACACCGACCCGAAGGTCTGGCAGCCGTACCCGACGGTGTTCGAGCAGACCCACCGGGCCGGGGTGGCGACCGCCCAGGTGTCCTCCCCGCTGTTCGCCCAGACCCCGCTGACCAGGGTGGCGCTGTCCGGCGGGACTTTCCTGGGCCGTACCACCGGCGAGGAGCGGATGGACCTGGCCGCCTCCTGGCTGGCCGAGCACGACCGGGCGCTGGTGTACACCTACGTCAGCGAGCTGGACGGCGCCGGCCACCGTTTCGGGGTGGACTCCGACGAGTGGCGGATGACGCTGGACGCGGTGGACCGGCTGGCCCGCCGGCTGGCCGAGCAGTTGCCGCCGCGGTCGGCGATGTACGTGACGGCCGACCACGGCATGATCGACGTCGCCCCCGAGGACCGGATCGACTTCGACGAGGACTGGGAGCTCGGTGCCGGTGTCGCCCTGCTGGGCGGCGAGGGCCGGGCCCGGCACGTGTACGCGGTGCCGGGCGCCGCGGCCGACGTGCACACGGTCTGGAGTGAGGTGCTGGGCGACCGGATGTGGGTGGCCACCCGGGACGAGGCGATCGCGGCGGGCTGGTTCGGCCCGACCGTCGACGAGCGGGTGTACCGGCGGATCGGCGACGTGGTCGCCGCGGCGCGCGACGACATCGCGATCGTCGCCTCCCGCAACGAGCCCGGCGAGTCCGCGATGATCGGCCTGCACGGCTCGATGACTCCGGTCGAACAGTTCGTGCCGCTGCTCGAAGTCCGGGGCTGAGGCGGCCCCTTGACCCCTTCGCGCCCGAACCCCCTTGATGTGAAAGGCCCTTGCTCCACCCATGGCTGAACTGGTGTTCTTCTCGGGCACGATGGACTGCGGCAAGTCGACGCTGGCGCTGCAGATGGACCACAACCACGCCGCGCGCGGCCGGCAGGGCGTCATCCTGACCCGCAACGACCGGGCCGGCGCCGCCACCATCTCCAGCCGGCTGGGCCTGCGCGCCGACGCGGTCGAGGTGACGGACGACTTCGACTTCCACGGCCACGTGGTGCAGCGGCTCTCGGCGGGCGGCCGGGTGGACTACCTGATCTGCGACGAGGCCCAGTTCTTCGCCGCCGAGCAGGTGGACCAACTGGCCCGGGTGGTGGACGAGCTGGACATCGACGTCTACACCTTCGGCATCACCACCGACTTCCGGACCCGGCTGTTCCCCGGTTCGCAGCGGCTGATCGAGCTGGCCGACCGGGTGGAGGTGCTCCAGGTCGAGGCGCTCTGCTGGTGCGGCGCGCGGGCGACCCACAACGCCCGTACGGTCGGCGGCGTGATGGTGGTCGAGGGCGCCCAGGTGGTGATCGGCGACATCTCGGTGAGCGAGGACGAGATCGGCTACGAGGTGCTGTGCCGCCGCCACCACCGCCGCCGGATGACCGCCGCGACCGCCCGTGCCTCGGTGCTCTCCCCGGACGTGCTGCCCTTCGAGGAGCAGCAGGTCTAGGGCCTGTCCGGCGGATCTTGCCAGGCGCGCGACGCCGGGCATCCCGCCTGGACGCACGCCCGAATCGCCCAAGTACGTCCAGTACGAGGCC
>NZ_JBHZCN010000030.1:0-87237 GCF_042755465.1 Kitasatospora sp. NPDC059160
GGCCGGGACCGCGTCCGGGGCCGCCTCCGTACGCGGGCGGCCGCCGGGCGGCCGCCCGTCCGATCTGTGGAATGCTCCCGCACATGACGACGAAGAAGATCGAACTGCATGTGCACCTGGAGGGGTCGATCCAGCCGCGGACGCTGCTGGAGATCGCCCGGCGCAACCACGAGCCACTTCCCGTCGACACGGTCGAAGGCCTGGCCGAGCTCTACCGGTTCACCGATTTCCGTCACTTCATCGAGGTGTGGGTGATGACGACCAACTGCCTGCGCACCGCCGACGACTTCCGCCAGGTGGTCGTCGACTACGCACGGCAGGCGGCCGGCCAGGGCGCGGTCTACCTGGAGGGCATCTTCTCCCCCGCGGAGCGCGTGGAGGCGGACGGGATCGGCTGGGACGAGATCTTCGCGGGCTACTGCGAAGGCGCCGTCGAGGCCGAGGAGCGCTTCGGCGTGACCGTGCGGCTGACCCCGGACCTCTACCGCGGGTGCCCCGTGGACCTGGCCGAGGAGTGCGCACGGGTCGCGGTCCGCTACCGGGACCGCGGCGTGGTCGGCCTGGGCATCGGCGGCGACGAGCGGCGCGGTCCGCTCGCGCCCTACGGCAAGGCCGTACGGATCGCCCAGGACGGCGGACTCGCGTTCGTGCCGCACGCGGGGGAGACCGCCGGCCCGGAGTCGATCCGGGAGGCCCTCGACCTCGGCGCGGTCAGACTGCGCCACGGCATCCGGGCCGTGGAGGACCCGCAGCTGCTGGTCGAGATCGTCGACCGGAGCGTGGTGCTCGACGTGTGCCCGACCTCCAACGTACGGACCGGTGTCGTCCGCGACCTCTCCGAGCACCCGCTGCCGCGGCTGCGCGAAGCCGGCGCGCTGTGCTCGATCAACACCGACGACCCGGCCATGTTCGGCACCGACCTCAACCGTGAGCACGACGTGGCGGCCGGCCTCGGGCTCGACGCCTCCGCCGCCTACGCCGCCGGTCTGGCCGGCGCGCTCTGCGACGACGCCGTCCGCGCCCGCCTGCTTCCCTGACGGCGCGCCCGGCCGTCCGCCCGTCCGGGCCCGCGAGTGGTTCGGGGGCCGGTGCGGACGTTCAGGTGCGGGCGGGGGTGGGCGGCGTGGCGGTGGCCTCGGCGGAGGTGCGCTGGTCGCGGGTGGTGGCCGCGGCGGTGGCACAGGCCACGAGGGCGAGTACGGCCGCGGCCAGCGGGAACCAGCGGGTGCCCAGGACCGTGATGGCGGCTGATCCGGCGAGGCCTCCGGCGGCCGTGCCGAGGTAGAGGGCGCTGCTGTTGAGGGAGATCAGCAGGGGTGCGTTCGCGGGGTCGATCGAGGCCAGCCGGTGGGGCAGGGCGACGGAGACGGCCCATCCGGCCAGGGGGACGACGGCCGCGTACGCCAGCGCTCCGGGCATGCTGCGCCCCAGCCAGGGCAGGGCGGTGAAGGCGCAGGCGGCGACGGCGGAGCCGGTCAGCAGGACGGCCCGCACCCCGGCGCGGTCGACCAGGCGTCCGCCCAGCCAGCTGCCGGCGACCGAGAGCACGCCCGCGGTGAGCAGGATGAGGCTCAGCTTGTCGGCGTCGCCGCCGGTGGCGCCGTGCACGGCGGTGGCGAGGTAGATGTAGACGCTCTGGAAGGCGAGGAAGAAGGTGAGGGTGGTGGCGGCGGCGCCGAGGACGCGGCGTGAGGCGAGCGGGGCCAGCCGGGCGGCGAGGGTGGGGGCGGCGGTGGGAGCGGGCAGGTCGCGCAGCAGGAGCGCGAGTCCGGCGAGTGCGGCCAGGCCGAGGACGGTGACCAGCCACATGGTCAGGCGCCAGTCGGTGCGTCCCACCCAGGTGCCCAGTGGCACGCCCAGCGCGGTGGCCACCGTCATGCCGCCCAGCACGGTGGCCAGGGCCCGGCCGCGCCGCTCGGGGGCGACCAGGGTGGTGGCCACGGCGTTGGCGGTGGGGGTGTAGAGGGCGGCGCCGGCGGCGGCGAGCACCCGGGTGGCCAGCAGCAGGGGGTAGGTGGGGGCGAGGGCGCTGAGGGCGTTGGCGGCGCTGAACAGGGCGAGCGCGGTCAGCAGCAGGCGCCGGCGCGGCCAGCGGGCGGTGGCGGCGGCCAGTGGCGGGGCCAGCACGGCGTAGCCGAGAGCGAAGACGGTGACGAGCTGGCCGGCGGCGCCCACCGACACGTGCAGGTCGGCGGTGATGGGTCCGAGGATGCCGGCGACCACCATCGAGTCGGTGCCCATGGCGAAGGTGCCGAGGGCGAGCAGGAGCAGGCGTACGGGCACGGAGAGCCCCCCGGGTCAATTGTTGGACGAACATGCAACGGTTTGACGCTCGCCAAACAATCGGGGATTGGTGGATAATTGTCAAACCATTCCTGCTGTCGCCCGCGCCCGTGCGGGACCCCGAGGACCGGAGCCCCACCCATGACCGACGACGAGCGGCTGCCCCAGCCCCCCACCGCCGACATCGACCTCGTCACGGTCCTGCACGCCCTCGGCGACCCCGTGCGCATGCGCCTGCTGCTCAGCTACGCCGACGGCGCCGAACACTCCTGCGGCCCCCGCGACCTGGGCCTGGACCACCTCCACAAGTCGACCGTCTCCCACCACATGCGCGTCCTGCGCGAAGCCGGTGTCACCACCACCCGCGTCGCCGGCCGCAACCGCTTCGTCAGCCTTCGCCGCACCGACCTCGACGCCCGCTTCCCGGGGCTGCTCGACGCCCTCCTCGCCTCCGCCCCGCGGCCGACGGCGGTGGCGGCCGCCGACGCCTGAGGGCGCCCCGTCCCCGCGGTCGCCGGGCCACCCGGGAACAGACCGGTGCCGCCGTCGTGACAGCCTGGTCCGGTGGAGGACCTCATCGCTACCCAGACACCGCACCGCCGCCTGCTCGACCCTGACGAGGCGATCGCGGAACTCGAACGCGCCGTACCCGGCTTCGACGCACTGCGCCTCGCGGCGCCCGCGACCTTCGACTGGCCGGCCCTCGAGGCCGCGCTGGGCTCCCCGGTGCCCGCCGACTACCAGCGCCTCTGCGAGCTCTACCCCCCGTTCGTGCTCGGCGACTTCCTCTCCGTCCACCACCCGACGGCCGGCCGCGAGCGGGAGTGGCCGCAGTGGCTCCAGGACGATCTGGAGACTGTGGCGGAGTGGTGCGAGGACAGCGACCCCGTCATCCCGCTGCGCCCGTACCCGAGCCCGGGCGGCTTCCTCCCGTGGGGCGGTTCGAACCAGGGCGACGTGTTCCTGTGGAGCACCAGCCCGGCGGGCCCGCAGGAGTGGACGGTCACGGTCGCCTCGCGCAGCGGAGCCTGGTGGCACTACGGCGGCGGCCTGGTGCAGTTCCTGGCCGACCTGACCAGCGAAGCCGTCCAACCCTGGGGCCTGCCCAGGGTCAGGCCCCAATCCCGTCCGTGGTGACGACGGCGATCGGACGCCGCAACGTAGCCGCCCGGCGGGAGCGGTGGCCGATCACGCCCGCACCGCACCGGCCCGACAGCACCCTCGGCGCCTCAGCGCCCCCACCAGCCGCGTAAGGTGCAGGACGCACCGCGGACACACGGAAAAGGGGGACGGTCCATGCCGATCAGGGGCGTGCTCTTCGACATCGACGACACCTTGTTCGACTACACCCACTCGGAGGAGGCGGGCATCCTCGCCCACCTGCGCGACGTCGGCCTGCTGGAACGGTTCCCCAGCCCCCGGGCCGCCCTGGACCTGTGGCGCGCCGTCATGGAGCACAGCTACGCCCGCTACCTCGCCAGGGAACTCACCCTGCGCGGCCAGCAGTGCGAACGCACCCGCCTCTTCCTCGCCCACCTCGGCCAGGACGGCGCCGAACACCTCACCGACGACCAGGCCGCCGCCTGGTTCGCCGGCTACGCCGCCCACCGCGACGCCGCCTGGCGCGCCTTCCCCGACGCCGAACCCGCCCTGCGCCGCCTCGCCCCCCACTACCGCCTGGGAATCGTCTCCAACTCCGACACCGACCACCAGCGCCGCAAACTGCGCGCCATCGGCCTGCTGGAGCACGTCGGCGACGTCATCGTCTGCTCCGACCAGCACGGCGAGGCCAAACCCGCCCCCAGCATCTTCCACGCCGCCTGCACCGCCCTGGGCCTGCCCCCGCACGAAGTCGCCTACGTCGGCGACAACTACACCGTCGACGCCCAAGGCGCCCACGCCGCCGGCCTCCACGCCTTCTGGCTCGACCGCGCCGCCACCACCACCCCGGTCGCCGAAGGCATCCACGTGCTCCACGCCCTCCACCCCCTCGCCCCCGCCCTCGCCGCCCTCCCCACCCCCTGACCCCCGGCACCCCTCGGCCCGCACGGGCCCCGGGGGGTTCAGGATGCCGCGTCGGACCGGTGCGTGCGCCAGAGCGACCTGAGGGCTTCGAGCTCGGCGCGGGGGAAGTGTTCGCCCCACTTGCCGCGATATCCGCTCTCGCCGTACCTCGTGGCGACTTCGTCGAAGCAACGGATCACTGCTCGCGCCACGGCGTCGACGAACTGGGCACGTGTCTCGGCTGGCAGCCTTGCCGACACAGCCAGGGCGCTCGCTGACAATCCACACCGGGGATCAAGTTCAGAGAGCGTTGACAAGGGCCGCGCCCCATCGCGTTGTGGGGCTTCTCGGCGGTGGCCCCTGCACGAAAGGTCGGTGGCGTCGACTTCCTGTGCGGGGGAGTGCCGTTGACCTCGGCTGGCTTGGCGGCGGGTGTTCCCCCGTGGGGCCGGAGCGCGGGGGAAGTCGGCCGGGCCGACTTCTGGTGCGCGGGGTTTGCCGGCCCCGGGGGACGGCGGGCAGGGGGTCAGGAGGGTGGGGTGTCGGCGCCGAAGAGGGTGCGGCAGGTGGGGGTGAGGCCGGTGACAGTGACGGGGGCGGGCGGGCCCTGCCAGTGGTCGCGGGACAGGCGCAGGCGCTGGGACTCCACCACCCGGCCGTCGAGGACGTCGAGGGTGATGCCGTCGTCGCGGTAGCCGAGTTTGCGGGAGACCGCGAGGGAGGAGTGGTTGTCGGTGAAGGACACCGACGTCGCCGAGCGGGCGCCCAGCTCGGCGAACGCCAGGTGGAGCATCGCCGCGCGCATCTCGGTGCCCAGCCCACGGCCCTGGTGCTCCAGGCCCACCCATGAACCGGAGGCGATCTCGCGCCGCACCGCGAACTCCTGGGCCCGCATGTCCTGCACGCCCACCGGCCGCCCCTCGTGGAAGGCCACCAGGTCCAGCGCCCAGTGCTGCGCCGTCCAGCGCCCCATCCGCCGCCAGTGCATCTGCAGGACGTGCCGGGCTCGTTCGGCGGGCGCCAGCTCGCCCCACGGGGTGAGGAAGGGGCGCTGGCCGGGCGCGTGGACCCCGCGCGCGGCGAGGTCGGCGACCTCGGACAGCTCGTCCTCGCGGGGAAGGCGCAGCTCCAGGCGCGGCGTGGTGACGCGCAGGCCCTTCAACGGCCAGTGGTCGGTGATCATCGGCCCAGTGTGCCGGGAGCCGGCGCCGCCCGCACCCCGGTTTTCGCGCCCGCGCCGGGGCACGGCAGTGCCGGGGCTAGGGTGGGGGCCATGGTTGCCCCTTCCGCAGCACAAGCGGCCGACAGCGCACGGGAGTTCGTGAGCGCCCCCGCCCTGATCCTGCGCTCCCTCGCCTCGCACCCCGAACGGCTCGCCATCACCTCCGCCGACGGCGACGGGATCACCGCCGGCGACTTCGCCGCCACCGCCTACCGCCTCGCCCACGAGCTCCTGGCCCGCGGTGCCGGTCGCGGCAGCACCGTCACCCTGCTCACCGGCAACACCCCCGAGGCCCTCGCGGCCCGCTACGCGGCCGGTCTGGCCGGGGCCCGGGTGGTCAACCTGTACGACGGGATGAGCGCCCCCGTGCTGGCCGAGATCGTGGCCAGCGTGGACACCACCGTGCTCCTCGTCGACGCCGAACGGTACGCGGGCGCCGCCGAGTTGCTGCCGCTGATCGACGTCCCGACGGTCCTCACCCTCGGCCCCGGCCCCGACACCACCGGGGGCACCGGGGGCATCGGGAGCATCGGGGAGGACGCCATCGCCGCCAGCGCCGTCCACCTCGCCACCGACCCGGCCGTGGCCCTCGGCCCCGGCGACGACCTCGGCATCCGCCACACCGGCGGCACCACCGGCATCCCCAAGGGCATCCTCAGCCTCCACGGCCCCTACCGCAGTGCCTTCGACTTCCCCGCCTTCTCCGACGCCCGCCCCACCGACGAGAAGCCCCGGCTGCTCGCCGCCACCCCCCTCGCCCATCTCGCCGGCGTCCTCGCCGACCTGACCCTGCACCACGGCGGCTCCGTCGTCCTGCAGCGCGGCTTCGAGCCCGGCGAGGTCCTCGCCGCGATCGAGCGCGAGCGCATCACCGACCTGTTCGTCCTGCCCCCGCTGCTGTACCGGCTGCTCGACCACCCGGCCCTGGTCCGCACCGACCTGTCCGGCCTGCGCCGCCTCTCCTACGGCGGCTGCGCGGCCTCCCCGGCCCGCGTCCGCGAGGCCCTCAAGGCGTTCGGGCCCGTCCTGGTCAGCGGCTACGGCATGTCCGAGGCGCAGAACATCGCCGTCCTGGGCCCGCACGAGCACGACCGTACCGGCCTCGGCGGCCAGCTGTCGGTGGGCCGCCCCCTGCCGGGTGTCCAGGTGCAGATCCGGGCCGCCGACGGCACCGTGCTGCCCGCCGGCGAGCAGGGCGAGATCCACGTCCGCTCCGCCACCCTGATGGCCGGCTACTGGAAGCAGCCCGAACTCACCGCCAAGGTGCTGCGCGACGGCTGGCTGGACACCGGCGACATCGGCTACCTCGATGCCGACGGCTACCTCTACCTCGCCGACCGCCTCAAGGACCTGATCATCGTCGTCGGCGGCCACGTCTACCCCACCGAGGTCGAGGAACTCCTCCTCACCCACCCGGCCATCGCCCAGTGCGCCGTCTACGGCGTCCGCGACGACCAGCAGGCCGAACACGTCCACGTCGCCGTCGTCCCCGCCCCCGGCCAGCGGCCCGACCTGGAGGACGTCCGCGCCTTCGTCACCGCCAACAAGGGCCGCCTCTACGCCCCCGAAGCCCTCCACCTGGTCGACGCCATCCCGCTCACCTCCGTCGGCAAGCCCGACAAGAAGCGCCTGCGCCAGGACGCCGTATCCCGCTGACGCCCGCCCCGCTCGCCCGGCTGTCGGACGGTTCGCCTACAGTACGAGCCGTCCGGGCAGGCCGGGCAGGCCGGGCAGGCCGGGCAGTCGGGGCAGGCCGGGCAGTCGGGGCAGCGGATGCGGGATGACGAGGCGGGACACATGGCAGGAGCGGCGTTCGAGCGGCTGCGGGCGATCATGGGCGAGCCCGCCTACACCCCCGCACAGGTCCCCTGGGAACTCGCCCCCGCCGAACTCGGCGTCCAACTGCCCTCCGACTACCGGGCGTTCATCGATCTCTACGGGGCGGTGAACCTCAACGGCGAGTGGGGCCTCACCGCCCCGGTCCGCACCCGCCCCGACGGCACACCCAACGGCTTCGCCGACTGGCGCACCCGGAGCGACGGGGAGCTGCGCGAACTCGTCCACGGCGAGGACGAGTTCTGGGACCAGGACCACACCCCGGTCTTCCCCGACCCGGGAGGCCTGCTCTCCTGGGCCGTCAACAGCAACCACGCCCACTGCTGCTGGCTGACCACCGGCCCCGACCCGGACCGGTGGCCGGTGGCGGTCTTCGACTGCGGCGGCCTCGACGGCGCACTGGACGTCCACGAAGGCGGCTTCGCCCAGTTCGTCACCACCGTCCTCACCGGCGGTTACGCCCACCAGGACGAACTGCTGGTCACCCCCACCCCCGGGGGATGGCAGCCGCCACGCCCGCCGTGGACGCCCGGGTACGACTGGGACGGCACGAACTGGGGCGCGCGCTACGGCGTCGAGGGCTGGACGGCCGAACGGTGGAGCGACCGTACCGCCGCGCTCACCATGCCCTGGCGCCGGAGCTGATCCATCGTCAGAACGGGGTTGTCCGTGGCAGGATCGCCCGCCATGCGCGAGCACCCACCGGGCCGGCGCCACCGTCGTGGCCGCCTGCTTGCGCAGTGCCACCACCCTGGCCCGACGGCACACTGCGTCCGGCACTGGAGGAGCTGTTGGGTGCGGGCGTGGTGACAGCGGCGCTGCGGGAGCCGGGGCGAGGCAGTCCCCTTCCCATCGGCGGCCCGTCGTTTGGTTCGAACGAATGCCCTAGTCTCGGCGGATGACGCTCTACTTCGACCCGGTGGCCGTCCTCGGCAACGACCGCGATGCCTTTCGGGGCCGTTGGGAAGACCGACTGTGGCTCAACGTCCCCGGGCCCTTCTACGGCGGGGAGACTGACACCTGCTGGACGGGACGGCTCTCGGCGCCCGCCCACGTCCTCTACGGAGGCGAGTACCTCAGCGAGTACGTCTATCGCCAGCCCCGAACGCCTGCGGACACCGCGCTGCTGGTCGAGGCGGCAGGCAGCGACCCGTTCCTCGGGTACGGCTGTGACGGCGACTCCCGATGGACACCGGAAACGGTCCGGGAGTGGTGGCGTAACCGCGGCCAGGTCGTGCAATACCTGTCCGATCAGCGGAGCAAGTGGGATGAGAGCGATGCCCGGGCAGACCAGGGCATAGCCGCTGCCGTTCGCGACTTCGAGCGCTACATCGCCGGTGATCTGGCAACTGACCTGCGGATCTACCTCTACTGGCTGGAAGAGCGGCAGTCCCCCACCCCCGTTGACCGGTTGCCCGAGCTGTAGCGTCACGCGGCGAGTGCGTGGGCCCGCTGGGACCAAGCTGGATCCCGGTGGCGGTCGTCGGACGCCTCCAAGGCGGCGGGGAAGTAGTCGAGCAGGGCGTGCCGCAGCCGCTGCGTGATGCGGGTGCGTTCCCAGATCAGGGTCTTTTGCGCGCGTCACGACCTTGACTCCCTGGGCGTCGGCGCTGTCGCCGGAGATGAGGCCCACCTGCCGGCGGCTACCAGGCACCGATCCTGTCGGATGGAGCCTCGGTAGGTCATGTCGGGGAAGGTGGTACGGGTGCGTGTCGAGGCGGAAGTTCACGCACAGTGGTCTCGCGGAGGATGTGGAGGTCGCGGTCGAGCTGGACGCCAGTGCCGTGGTGCCGGTGTTGGTCGAGGGGGGTGTTCACCGCGCTCTCGTGAGCACGGCCGGTCCGGCCACCGGTTGCTCGGCGGCGCCTGCGCGGGAAGTCGGCGGGGCCGACTTCCGGTGCGCGGGCTGCCTGGGTTGGGGCTCCAGCGCCCGGCGCTCATGGGCGGGTGAAGGCGGTGATGTCCGGGAGTGGTGGGTGGTAGCCGTGGGTGGTGTCCACGTGCAGGTGGGGTACGGGCAGGGACAGTGGGGTGAAGTCGTCGATCAGGTTGCCCGGGCCGGTCGGGGCGGCGAGCAGGGCGTGATCGGCGTGGGCGGCGCGGTGGGCGCCGGTGGCCAGGCGTTCGGCGATGCGGCGCCGGGCCAGGGCGGGGGCCACCCGGCAGTGCACGATGCGCAGGTCGGTGCGGGTGGCGAGCGGGGCCAGGCCGGTGCGCCAGAGGCGGTCCTGGTAGGCGGCCTCGGCGACCACGCTGATCCCGGCGTCCACCAGTACGCCCAGGACGTCGAAGAACGCGTCGCGCACCGCCAGGTCGGGTTCGGGCGTACGGGTGCCCGCGTGCAGCAGGCCCTCCTTGAGCTCGTCGCGGACGACCGCCGGGCAGCCGACGGCCCGGGCCAGGGCGTGCGCCAGCGTCGTCTTGCCGCTGCCCGGCCCGCCGCTCACCACGATCAGCAACGCCTGCCTCCCGTCCAACCCGCTCGCCGGTCAAGCCCGTTGGGACTTCGTACCCGAAACCTCCGGCGCCCGGCGATCGTTGGGACCGGTGGACGGGCCGACGGACCGGCCCGACCCGCCCGGGCGGCGTCTCGACGGCGCGCGGGCCCGTACGAAACGGAGGGGACCATCATGACCCAGCCAGGGGACGCGGTGCGCGGCGGCAGCCCGGACTCGGCGGTCGACCGGGTGGCCGACTTCTACGGCGCCTACATCGACGCCGTCTCCGACGGCACCGACGACCTGTCGGACGGCCTGCGCGCCCACTACCTCACCGAGGACTTCCGTCAGCGCCTGGCGGCGTGGGAGGAGGCCAACCACGCCGACGGCGTGCTGCGCGCCCAGGACGTGCCCACGGCCTGGGAGGTGCGCTACCACGACTCGGGCGCCGGGCACCTGTTCACCACGGTCACGCTCACCTGGGGCACCGGCCCCGACGCCGGGCACACCCGGCTGGCGGTGCAGAGCGACCTGAGCACCAAGCTGATCTCGGACATCGAGGACGCCCCCGCCGGAGGCCAGTAGGGGGAGGCTGCCGCGGGTTCAGGCCAGGGCGGCGGTCAGGCGCGCGGGCAGGGTGTCGTAGGGGCGGCACTCGACCACCGGCAGGCCGGCGGCGCGGGCCCGGTCGGCGAGCCAGTGGGAGTAGCGGGCGCTGACGTCGGCGCGGGCGTCCTGGGGCCCGGCGTCGGGTTCGCGGTGGGCGTAGTTGGCGCCGATGCGCCGCGGGTCGCCCTCGTGGAGGAAGACGGCGCGCAGGCGCCGGCCGAGGGCGGCGGCCTCGGCGGCGGCCCGTACGGCGGCCGCGGGGGTGAGGTAGTCGCCCTCGACGACGGCCGGCACGTCCACGCTCAGGCGGTTGCGCACGACGCCGAGCAGTGCTTCGTCCAGGGCGTGGGCGGTGGCGATCTGCAGTTCCAGGACGCGGTCGGCGCCCAGTTCCCGCTCGGGGTCGCGGTAGGGGGCGAAGTGGTGCAGCGCGGGGTGGGTGGCGGGGGTGGTGGCGGCCTGCAGGGCGGCGACGACGTCGTCGAACTCGACCGTGAACGCGCCGTGCTCGGCGGCCAGGCGCTCGGCGGCGCGGCTCTTGCCGAGGCCGGAGGCGCCGCCGATCAGCAGGACGTCCCAGGGACGGTGGTCGGTGTGCATACCGTCACATTAGAGGAGGGCGGTAATCGTTTTCGGGTGCCGGTGGACTCTAGGGGAGTGGGGAAGGCGGGACGCCCGGTGAGCGGCGCCCCGCGGTCAGGCCCCCGGCGCCCGGAAGCCGGCCCACGGTCTGGTCCCGCTGCCGCCGCCCGCGTGCCCGTACTCGCTACGGGCACGCGGGCGACGGCCAACGGGTCCGGCGACCCGGGCGGGGGCGACGGGGCCGACGGGGCCCGTCAGGGCCGCTCGCGGGTGGCGGCGCGGCGCACCGCCCACGGCAGGGCGAACCAGAGGGTGGCGAAGATCAGCGCGATGACGGCGGTGATGGCGACGGCGGGCGCAGGGCCGAGGACGACGTCCAGCACCAGCAGCACGGCGCCGGTCAGGGCGCTGGCGAGCAGCAGCAGGCCGTACTGGGCGATGCGGGCGGAGACGTCGACGATGCGGGCCTTGCCGGGGTGGCGGTAGAGGCCGCGGTGCAGGGCGACGGGGGTGGCCAGGACGGCGGCGGCGACGACGGTCAGCAGCAGGGTGGTGACGTAGATGTCCTGCTGGGCGTCGGAGAGTTCGGAGAAGCGCGGGGTGAAGGCGACGCCGAGCAGGAACGCGAAGACGATCTGGACGCCGGTCTGCAGCACCCGTAGTTCCTGGAGCAGTTCGACCAGGCGTCGGTCGGCCCGTACGGCCGGGTTCTCCCAGCCCGGCGGCGGGGGTGAGGACTCGTCGGGGCGGCCGGGGTCGGGGTCGGGGCCGGGCGGGGGAGGGGTGCTCATGCGTCACATTGTGCGCGGCCGGCGCCCGTGGCCGGGACCGTCGTCAGGGCCGGGGTCGGGACCGGAGTCGGGGTCGGAGCCCGGGCCGGGGTCGGGAGCAGCCGGAAGGGTCGTGCCGGGCCCCGGCGTTCCGGGGGCGTCCAGGCGCCGGTGCCAGGCGGTGAGCAGGGCCTGGAGGGCGGCGGCCTCCTCGGGGGCGAGGTGGGCGAGCAGGCGGTGCTCGTTGCGCAGGTGGGCGGTGAACGCCTCGTCGATCAGGCGCACCCCGGCGTCGGTGAGGGCGACCACGCGCCCGCGCCGGTCGTCCTCGGCGGGGCGGCGGGTGACCAGGCCGGCGCGTTCCAGGCGGTCGATCCGCTTGGTCATCGCGCCCGTGGTGACCATGGTGTGGGCGGCGAGCTCCCCGGGGGCGCGCTCGTAGGGGGTGCCGGCGCGGCGCAGCGCGGCGAGCACGTCGAACTCGCCCTCGCTCAGCCCGTAGCGCTGGAAGACGAGGGTGAGTTCGGCGGTGAGGCGGTCGGCGAGGCGGTGCAGGCGCCCGATCACGGCCAGCGGGGAGACGTCGAGGTCGGGGCGTTCGCGGTGCCACTGGGCCTGGATGAGGGCGACGTGGTCGGCGTGATCGGTGTGATCAGCGTGGTCCGTGGGGTCCATGGGCCCATCCTACCTCCAGTAGCTTCCAAGGAAGCTATATTGTCTTCCATGGAAGCCAATGCCCGGTGGGTCCTGCTGACCGCCCTCGCCCCCCTCGCCTGGGGCACCAACTACTGGGTCACCCGTGCCTACCTGCCCGCCGACCAGCCCCTGTGGGGCGCCGCCCTGCGCGCCCTGCCCGCCGGACTGCTGCTGCTCGCCCTCGCCCGCCGTCGCCCCCGCGGTCCCTGGTGGTGGCGCAGCGCCGTGCTCGGCCTGCTCAACACCGCGGTCTTCTTCGTCCTGCTCTACCTCGCCTCCCAGTTGCTGCCCACCAGCACCGCCGCCACCGTCATGGCCGCCTCCCCGCTGGCCATGCTGCTCACCGCCCGGGTGCTGGCCGGCCAGCACCCGCACCGCGCCCACCTGGCCGGGGCGGTGATCGGCCTGGGCGGGGTGGCGCTCACCGTCCTCGGCGGCGACGGGATGCCCGACGGGAGGGGGCTGGCGGCCTCGGCGGGCGCGATGCTGGTCTCCTGCGTCGGCTACGTCCTGGCCGCCCGCTGGCGCGAGGGCGCCGACCCGCTGGCCGCCACCGCCTGGCAGCTGACGGCCGGCGGCCTGCTGCTGCTCCCTTCGGCCGTCCTCGCCGAGGGCGCCCCGCCGGCGCTCTCGGCTCGTACCCTGCTGGCCTTCGGCTACGTCACGCTGGTGGCCACCGCGCTGGCCTTCGCCTGCTGGTTCGCGGGCCTGCGGCACCTGCCGGCCGGCACCGTCGGCCTGCTCGGACTGCTCAACCCGCTGGCCGGGGTGCTGCTGGGCACCGCCCTGGACGGCGACGCACTGGGGCTGCGGCAGGGGGCGGGCCTGGTGCTGGTGGCCGCCGGGATCCTGCTCGGGCGCCCCCGCACCCGCGCGGCCGTGCCGGACACCGGTGCGTCCGCCGACCCCACGGCGCCGACGGCCTCGGCCTCGGGGCCGGGCTTGCGGCGGTGTCGTGGCACGTGATCGGATGGCGGGCAGCATCGCGTGCCGATGGCGGACCGCGCCAGGCATGGAGGTGCGGAACCGAAGGGACCGCCCGCTCGTGGCCTCCCCGTACTCGCGCGGCCGAACGGCCGCTCTCAGTCTCCAACTCTCCCAGGCGCACAACGAGTTGCGCCGCCGCTTGACCAACCTCCGCACGGGCCTGGGCCGCCGGACCCTGCCCGATGACTCCCTGGGCGCCCACTGCCTCGCCTTCTGCACAGCCCTGACGAACCATCACCAGGGCGAGGATCAGGGCCTGTTCGCCGCCCTGGTGCGCGAGCGGCCTGACCTCGCCCCCACCGTCGCCAAACTCGCCGAGGACCACGACCTCATCACCCACATCCTCGCCCGGGTCCGCGACCTCGCCGAACAGGCCGTACGGGCTGCGGACCTGGAGGCCGTCGGGCGCGAACTCGACGGCCTCGCCGCCATCATGGAGTCGCACTTCGCCTACGAGGAACGCGCCATCGGCGCCGCTCTGGACGCCGCCCTGGACACCGGAGTCGGCGGCCGCGAGGACTGGTCGGGGCCGGTCCTGCGCTTCCGCGCACCGTAAAACCCCTCGCCGACGCGAGTCCGCCCTCCCTAGACTCGCCCCGCAGCCGCGCCTCGAATGCGCGGCCGACCGTGACGACAGCAATCGGAGAGGGGGCGGGACGGCCATGCCGAAGCACAGCGCCGCCGCCCCCTCTCCCGCCTCGCGGTACGAGGTGATCCTGGTGTCCTCGCCCTTCCGGTGCCCGCTGCGCGGCCGGCACCGGAACAGTGCCGTCACCGTCTGAGAACGCCGCCCGTAGAAACTTGTCAAGGGCCCATTCTCGTCGATGATCTGACGGAGTGTCAGAACTCAGCGACAGCACTGTGCCAATCGCGCTTCCACCCGTAGCACCGCCTCGAAAGGCACCGGGCCATGCGCACCCACACCACCACCACTATCGGCACCGCCGCGATCGCCGCCGTCCGCAACCTCGGCATCCTCGCCCATGTCGACGCCGGCAAGACCACCCTCACCGAACGGATCCTCTACCTCACCGGTAGCACCCACAAGCGCGGCGAGGTCCACAACGGCACCACCGTCACCGACTTCGACCCCCAGGAACGCGACCGCGGCATCACGATCTTCGCCGCCGCCGTCAGCTGCGCCTGGGCCGGGCACCGGATCAACCTCATCGACACCCCCGGCCACGTCGACTTCGCCGACGAGGTCGAACGGAGCCTGCGCGTCCTGGACGGCGCCGTCGCCGTCTTCGACGCCGTCGCGGGCGTCGAGCCGCAGAGCGAATCCGTGTGGCGCCAGGCCGAACGCCACGGCGTGCCCCGGATCGCCTTCGTCAACAAGCTCGACCGCGCCGGAGCCGACCTCGACGCCGCCGTCGCCTCCATCCGCGAACGCCTGCACCCCCACCCGCTCGCCGTCCACCTGCCCATCGGCACCGAGGAGGCCTTCACCGGCCTCGTCGACCTCGTCCGCCTGCGCGCCCTCACCTGGGACGCGGACGGCACCCTGACGGAGGGCCCCGTCCCCGACCGCCTCGCGGCCGAGACCGCCGCCCGCCGCCGCACTCTGGAGGAAGCCGTGGCCGAACTCGACCCCCGGGCCCTGGAGGAGTTCTGCACCCACGCCACCCTCGGCACCGACACCCTCACCACCGCCCTGCGCGACCTCACCCGCACCGGCGAGGCCGTGGTCGTCCTGGCCGGCTCCGCCTACCGCAACCGCGGTGTCGAACCCCTCCTGGACGCCGCCCTCGCCTACCTGCCCTCACCCCTGGACACCCCGCCCGTGACCGCCGCCGACGGCTCCCAACAGCGCCACCCCGACCCGGGGCAGCCCGTCACCGCCCTCGCGTTCAAGGTCACCACCGCGCCCACCGGCCGCCTCACCTACCTGCGCCTGTACGCCGGCACCCTGCACAAGGGCGCCACCCTGCTCGACGCCGCCACCGGCCGCACCGAACGCATCGCCCGCATCCTGCGCGTCCAGGCCGACCACCACACCGAGACCGACCACGCCCTGGCCGGCGACATCGTCGCCGTCATCGGCCCCAAGCACACCCGCGTCGGCGCGACCCTGTGCGACCCCGACCACCCGATCCTCCTGGAGGCACCCGTGAGCGCCGAACCCGTCGTCACCGTCGCCGTCGAGGCCCGCCGCAGCGCCGACACCGACAAGCTCACCGCCGCCCTGGCCCGCCTCACCGACGAGGACCCCTCGCTGCGCCTGGCCACCGACCCCGAAACCGGCCAGCGCACCCTGTCCGGCCTGGGCGAACTGCACCTGGAGGTCGCCGTGGAGAAGGTACGCCGCGACGCCGGCGTCGAGGCCGTCGTCGGCCGCCCCCGCGTCGCGCTGCGCGAGGCGCTGGTCGAAGGCGTCACCGGCTTCACCCACCGGCACGCCAAACAGGACGGCGGGTCCGGCCAGTTCGCCCACATCGTCCTCGACCTGGCCCCCGCCGACGAGGCCTTCGCCTTCACCTCCACCGTCACCGGCGGGCGCGTCCCGCGCGAGTACGTCCAGGCCGTGGAGGCCGGCTGCCGCGACGCCCTCGCCGAGGGCCCGCTCGGCGGCCACCCGGTCACCGGCGTCGCGGTCACGCTCACCGACGGGCTCACCCACCCCAAGGACTCCTCCGAGCTCGCCTTCCGTACCGCCGCCCGCCAGGGCCTGCGCGAGGCGCTGCGCGCATCCCGGCTCCACCTGCTCGAACCCCTCGCGCAGGTGGGCGTCACCGTGCCCGAGGACGCGCTCGGCACCGTCCTGGGCGACCTCGCCGCCCGCCGCGCCACCGTTCAGGGCACCCGGCCCGGCCCGGGCGGCACCGCCCAGGTCGACGCCCTCGTACCGCTGGCCGAACTCTTCGGCTACGCGGGCCGGCTGCGCAGCCGTACCCAGGGGCGCGGCACCTTCACCACCCGGCCGGCCGGCTACGCCCCGGCGCCCGCGGCGGCTTCGGCGCCCGCGGCCCCCACGGTTCCCGCGGCCGGCCGGGCGGCCCGCTGAGGCGCGGCCCGGCCCTCCCCGTCCGGGGGAGGGCCGGGCCCTGCCTCCCGAGAAAACCGCTGGTCCGCCGTCGCCGTACGGTGGTAGAACTCCCGGGTGCACAAGAACCCGGACTTCCCCGACCTGCTGCGTCTGATCGACGACCGCTCCGCCGCCTTCCGCGCCGCGATCGCCGCCGCCCCCGACCTCGACGCCAAGGTCCCCAGCTGCCCCGAGTGGACGCTCCACGACCTGGCCCGGCACCTGGGCAGCGGAGACCGCTTCTGGGCCGCGATCGTCGCCGCCGGTCCCGCCGACGGGCCCCCCGCCGAGGCCGTCGCCGCTCGCGCCGCCATCGTCGCACCCCGCGAGCGCGAGGCCCTGACGGCCTGGCTGGCCGACTCCACCCAGCAGCTGCTGGACACCCTGCGCGCCGTCGGCGCCGAGGCCGACTGCTGGACGTGGTGGCCCGGCTCGCAGACCCCGCAGAGCGCCGGCGGCGTCGCCCGCCACCGGGTCCAGGAGAGCGCGGTGCACACCTACGACGCTCAACTCGCCAACGGAGCGGCCGAGATGCTGCCCGAGGAGGTCGCGCTCGACGGCGTCGAGGAGTTCCAGTTCACCTGCGTCGCCACCCCCGTCGCCTGGCCGCACACCCCCGCGGTCATCGACTACCACGCCACCGAGGGCCGCTCCTGGCGCCTGCACCTGGGCGCCGACGGCGTCCAGGTCGAGCGCCTGACCGACCATCCGACCGGGGCCGCCGCCACGCCCGCGGATGTCTCCGCCCGTGGCATTGCCTCCGAGCTGGTCCTCTTCTGCTACGGCCGCCTCTCGCTGGACGCCATGAACATCGACGGCGACCGTCAGGTCTTCCAGCAGCTCATCGACTGGGACCCGAGCGCCTGATCGCCGGTCGGCCCGGGGTGGGCGGTGGTCACAGTGTCCCGGCCTGTGCCGCCGCCCACGCCGACGGGAACAGCGGACGCCAGCCCAGGTCCCGGCGGGCGGCCGCGGTCGACACCTGCCCCTCCCACGGGTCGAACCCCGCTTCCGGCGCCGAAGTGCCGGGGTGGGTGCGGCCGTTGAGGACGTGCAGGTCCCAGGCGGTCAGCGGCGCGTCGTCCGACACGTTGTAGGTGCGGCCCTCGATCCCCGGGGTCACCACCGCCCGCCACAGCGCCTGCGCCACGTCCGCGTGGTGCACCACCGCCAGCCGCTGGTGGGCCGGCCAGGACGCGGCCCAGTGCAGCGACTGCGCCAGGTGCGGATCGCCCTCCCCGTACACGAACGCCAACCGGGCCACCACCAGCGGCAGTTCGTCCGCCAGCTCGCGCAGTCCCGCCTCGGCCTGCGCCTTGGACTGCGCGTACACCCCCCACGCCGGATCGGGCGCCAACCGGTCCTCCTCCACGGCCGGGCGGCCCAGCCCCCGCCCGTACACCAGGTTGGTGCTGGTGTGCACGAACCTCGCCACCCCGGCCTTCGCGGCCTCCCGGCCCAGCGCGATCGCCGCGTCCCGGTTCACCGCCCACGCCTGCTCGTCCGGCACCCCGCGCAGCGCCGCCGCCACGTTCAGCACCACGTCGACGTCCGCCAACGCCCGCGCCCGGTCGGCGGGTTCGCACACGTCCCCGACCACCGTCTCCACCCCGTCCAGCTCCAGCCCCACCGCCTGCGCCTTGGCCGCGTCCCGCACCAGCACCCGCACCGAGCCACCCTCGGCCCCGGCCCACCGCGCCAGGCGCGGCACCAGACGCTGCCCCACCGAACCGGTCGCCCCCGTCACCAGGATCTTCGTCATGCTTGCTTCCCCTCACAGGAGTTGTGCTCTCCGACGTGCACCAGCTTGCCCGCCCCGCCCGGCCGCCGACAGAGACCCGCTGATCCAGGGATTCCCGATCCCTGGTTGGGACCGCCGGTCCTGTTACCGCTCCTTGTCGCCTGTGCGGCCCGGGCCGCTGCGTGCCGCGCGGGTACGGCCCGCGAGGTGGACGGCGAGGGCGGTCAGCAGCGCCGCCGCCGACGCGTACACCGGCAGCCACAGCGTCGTCGTCGAGGCCAGGCAGTCGTTCACGGCGACCCGGCCCTGGGTGCGCTGCGCGGAGGCCAGCGCGTCGGCCCCCTGGTCGGCGAGCGCGCCGAGGGCGGCCCGCGCGTTCAGCGCCGCGTAGTCGCCCAGGCGCGCGCACTCGGCGCGGGTGCCCGGCATCGGCAGCAGCCAGGCCCAGCGCTGCATCGCCGGGGCCAGGACGAGGGCCGCGCACAGGCCGACGACCAGCGAGTAGGCCGCCAGCGACCGCAGGCGACCGCCGCCGAACCCCGCACCGGGCGTACCGGGCGTACCGTGCGCACGGGTTGAGCGCAGTGGCGGGTCGGCGAAGGCGAAGACCACGGCGAGCAGGGTCAGCCCGAGGTAGGTGGAGAACCACTGCCAGGACCCCGAGGCGAGCGCGGCCGCCAGCACCCCGGCCAGCGCCGTGCCCAGCACCCCGGCCTGCCCGCCGCCCGGCCGGCTCCCGCCGGGGTCCGGGCGGCCCGGGAGGTGGGGGAGGCTGCGCTCGTCCATGGGGTTTCTCCTGCCTGGCGTCCGGGCCCACCAGTGTCCGGCCGCACCCCGGCACCGGCTCCGCCGCCCCGCCGCCGCGCGCGGCCCCCTCGCCCGGTCGGCGGCGGTTCTGGCCGACTCGGTCAAGGCGACTGGCAACGCTCCGCGCGGTGGGCGGGGGCGGCTCTCGCCGATGCGCAGGGTCTCGTCCTGGGCCGGCGAACGTCTGATCGCGAGGTGCCCGGTCCGTCGGTCGGGCTCTCTCGAACGACCTGTGCCGGGCTCGCCCGCCAGCTCCGGCCGTGACGGCCGGGCGGGGTGTCAGGGGTGCATGGCGCGTTCCTGCGGGGTCCACGTGCGGCGTCCCGTTGTCATTCTGGTGAGTGGGGGGTACCCCCCTGGGTGTCGGGTTCGGGTCAGAGTCCGCCCGCTACTCGGAGGATCGCCCCGGTCGTGTACGAGGCGTCCTGTGACAGCAGCCAGGAGACCGCCGCGGCGATCTCCTCCGGCTGGCCGGCGCGGCCGAGGGGGATGTTGGCGGCGGCTTTGGCGGGGCGTTGGGGGTCCTGGTGGAAGTCGGTCCAGATGGTGCCGGGGGCGACGGCGTTGACGCGGATGCGCTGTCCGGCGACTTCTTTCGACAGTCCGACGGTCATGGCGTCGACGGCGGCCTTGGAGGCGGCGTAGTGGACGTACTGTCCGGGGCTGCCGAGGGTGGCCGCGGCGGAGGAGATGTTGACGATCGCTCCGCCGCCCGTAGGTGCCATGTCCTGGACGGCGCGGCGGGCGCACAGCAGGTATCCGAGGATGTTGATGTCCAGGGCGCGGCGGATCCCGGCCGGGTCGGCTTCGGCCAGTGGTCCGTTGGGGCCGCTGGTCCCGGCGTTGTTGACCAGGGCGGTGAGGGGGCCGAGCTGTGCGGCCCGGTCGAAGAGGTGCTCGACGTCCGCCTCCTCGGCGGTGTCGGCCCGTACGGTCAGGCAGGTGCGGCCGCGGTCACGGACCTGCGCCGCTACGGCCTCGGCGGCGGCGCCGTCCGTGTGGTAGCCGAGGACGACGTCGTGGCCCTCGCCTGCGAGGCGCCGGCAGATCGCCGCGCCGATGCCGCGGCTTCCGCCGGTGACCACGGTGACGAGCTGTGTCTTCATGTCAGTTCTCCGGGAGTGCGTGGGTGGTCGAGTGGCCGAAGCGTTCGCGGTAGTGGTCGGGGGCGATGCCGAGGTGGCGGTGGAAGGTGCGGCGCATGGTCTCGGCGGTGCCGAAGCCCAGGCGGCGGGCGAGTGCGGCGACCGGTTCGTCGGTCTCGGTGAGGGCCCGTCGGGCCGCTTCCATCCGTACGCGTTCGACGTAGGCGGCCGGTCCCGTGCCGACTTCCGCGGCGAAGCGCCGCTGCAGGTGGCGGGGGCTGAGGCCGGCCCGGGCGGCCAGCTCCGCGAGGCCGTGCCGCCCGCCGGGGTCGTCCTGGACGGCCCGTACGGCTGTGCGTACGGGCCCGCTGGTCGGCTGCGCCGACCACAGGGGGACGCTGAACTGTGACTGGTTGCCGGGTCGGCGCAGGTACAGCACCATCTCGCGGGCTGCCGCGAGGGCGAGCTCCGGCCCGTGGTCGTCCTCCACGAGGGCGAGTGCGAGGTCCATGCCGGCGCTGACGCCGGCGGAGGTCCACACCGGCCCGTCCCGGATGAAGATCGGGTCGCAGTCCACGGTCAGTTCGGGGTGCTCCTGGGCGAGTTGGCGCTCGCGGGCCCAGTGGGTGGTGACCCGCCGTCCGGCGAGGAAGCCGGTGGCGGCCAGGAGCAGCGCACCGCTGCACACCGAGGCGACCCGGCGGGCGCCGGACGCGGCCGCGGTGATCCAGGCGACCAGGGCGGGGTCGTGGCGCGCGTCGTTGACGCCGGGGCCGCCGATCACGACCAGGGTGTCCAGTCCTTCGGGGGCGAGGTCCGCGATCCCGTGGGTGGCGTGCATCGTCAGCCCGCTGGAGGAGCGGACCGCACCGGCGCGGGGGGCCACCACCGGGCAGTCGTAGCCGCCGACCGCCTCCTGTGCGTAATGGAACACCGCATGGGGGCCGACCAGGTCGACCGACTGGAATCCCTCGAACACCACGAACACCACCTGACGCATGCCTGCCAGGCTGTCCGAGCGGCGTCGACGGCGTCAACGACGAGCACCCCACGGATCGCGCCACGCCCCGCGCGGCGCGCCCCGGGTGCTGTGCGCCGTACCCGGGGGCGGCCCGCGCCCGTCCGGCGGATCATGCCGTCGTAGGCTGGCCGGCATGCACAGCACGCTGACGGAGCACGCCCGCTGCCTCTTCGGAGACGAATACCGGCCCACGCCGCAGTGCGCGACGCAGCATGCGGAGTCCTTCTTCGTCGAGGAGCTGACCTTCGCGGACGCGGATGCGATTCTCGCCATGCTGAGGGAGCTGTGTCCGCACCTGGTCGACGGGCTCCTGCCGGAGACGAGCCACTAGACGGCGCGCAGCAGGAGCCGGCCGTGGCGGAAGCGCTCGCCCTCGCCGGGCTCACGCAGCAGGCGGGCGTTCTCGGTGAGGCCGGCTTCGCGGGCGAGGTGGGCGAGGTGGTCGACGGGCCAGCGGTAGGCGGTGGTGACCTTGTGGTCGAAGGGGGTGACGGGATCGCCCTCGGACTCGAAGAACCCGAGCAGCGCGTACCCGCCCGGGGCCAGCACGCGGCGGAACTCGGCCAGGTAGGAGGGGAGTTGCTCGGGTGGGGTGTGGATCAGCGAGTACCAGGACACGACCCCGTCCAGCTCTCCGTCGCCCACCGCCAGGGCATCCATCGATCCCGTCCGGAAGCGCAGCCGCGGGTACCGCCGACGGGCGATGGCGATCAGTGCGGGGGAGAGGTCGATGCCGGAGGCGTCCAGGCCGTGCTCGGCCAGCGCGGCCGTGAGGTAGCCGGGCCCGCAGCCCAGGTCCGCGACCTGGCCGGACCCGGACTCGCGCACCAGGTCGGCGAAGGCGGTGACGAGGGAGCGGTCCAGCGGCAGGTGGGCCAGGCCGTCCCTCACGAAGTCGGCGTAGCGCTCCGCCAGCGCGTCGTAGGCGTCGGCGGTCGTGCGCAGGTACGAGGAGGAGGGTGACGAGGATCCGGACACGGGCCACGACTCTAGACCACCCGAGGCCCGGCCGGCCCTGGAGCCCGACCGGCCCTGGAGCCCGGCCGGCCCTGGAGCCCGCCCAGCCCCGGACCGGTGGGCCCTGGCTACCGGCCCCGGAGCGCGCCATGCTGGGCACCATGATCGACCGTGAGGCCCTCGCCGACTTCCTCAGCCGCGCCCGTGCCCGTCTGACGCCCGCCGACCTCGGCCTGCCGCCCGGTGCCCGGCGCCGTACGCCCGGGCTGCGCCGGGAGGAGGTGGCGCAGCTGGCCGGACTGTCGGTGGACTACTACGCGCGACTGGAGCAGCGCCGCGGCCCGCAGCCCTCCCCGCAGTTGCTGGCGGCCCTGGCGCGGGCGCTGCGTCTGAGTGAGGACGAGCGCGACCACCTGTTCCACCTGGCCGGCCACGAGCCGCCGCGCCGCCACGGCGCCCACGCGCACGTGCGGCCCGGACTGCTGCTGATCCTGGACCGCCTGCACGACGTGCCCGCACAGGTGGTCTCGGACGTGGGGGACGTGCTGGCGCAGAACGCGATGGCGGCGGCGGTGTTCGGGGACGCCGGTGGTTCCGGCCGGCGCAACCTGCTGCTGCGCTGGTTCGCCGACCCGGCGAGCCGGGCGCTCTTCCCGCCGGAGGACCACGAGGCCCTGGCCCGCGCCCACGTGGCGGGCCTGCGCGCGGCGCACGCGTCCCGCCCGGGTGATCCGCGGGTGGCCGGACTGCTCGCCGAACTCCTGGCGACGGGACCGGAGTTCGCTGCCCACTGGGGGCGCCATGAGGTGGCGCGCAGGCGCAGTGGGGCCAAACGGGTGTGCCATCCGGTGGTGGGGGAACTGGTGCTGGAGTGCGAGGTGCTGGCCGCGGGCGGGGAGGACCAGTTGCTGCTGGTGCACACGGCCGCGGTGGGCAGCGAGAGCGCCTCGCGGCTGGAGCTGCTGCGGGTGGTCGGTGCCGGGGTGTGACGCCCGGGCGGGCGTGCGGACCGTGCGCCCGCCCGCAGGGTCGGCCGGAGCGTCGGTCCGGTGCGGGCGGGTGTGACCTCGCTCGCGTGCTGCGCCGGCTGCCGCGTGTCCGGCCCGGCGCCCCGTAGGCTGAGCGGGCCGGGGACGGAACAGAACGTCACCAACGCGACACGCCGACACGTCGACACACCGACACCTCGGCACACCGGCACACCGGCACACCGATGGATCGACAGAAGCGGGCAGGCAGGGGCGATGCAGTTCGATGACGAGGGCGACCTCGACACCTCGCAGGTGGACGACCGGCGGGGCATTCCGGGTGGGAAGGTCGCCCTCGGCGGCGGAGCGGTGGGCCTGATCGCGGTGCTGTTCGCGGTCATCCTGGGGGTCGATCCGCAGTTGCTGGGCCTGTCCGACGGCGGTGGCAGCGGCTCCTCCACCACCGGGGCGCGGACGGACAGCGAGGTGCGCGAGTCCTGCAAGAAGGGTGTGGACGCGAACAAGCGTCAGGACTGCCGGATCACGGCGGTGACCAACAGCCTGCAGGAGTTCTGGGGGGCGGAGTTGCCGGCCCGTACGAAGGTGGCGTACAAGCCCGCCCAGACGGTGCTGTTCACCAACCGGGTCTCCACCGCCTGCGGTCCGGCGACGTCGGCGGTGGGTCCGTTCTACTGTCCAGGTGACCGGATGGCGTACTTCGACCTGGGGTTCTTCGACGAGCTGTCCAGCCGCTTCGGCGCCAAGGGCGGCCCGTTCGCGGAGTCGTACGTGGTGGCGCACGAGTACGGGCACCACCTGCAGAACCTGCTCGGCACCATGCAGAAGGTCGGCAACGACCGGCAGGGCGCGGACAGCGCCTCGGTACGCCTGGAACTGCAGGCCGACTGCTACGCGGGGGTGTGGGCGCACCACGCGACCACGACCCCGCAGGCCTCCACGGGGCGTCCGTTGATCTCGGTGCTGACGGATCAGGACATCGCCCAGGGCCTGGACGCGGCGGCGGCGGTGGGTGACGACCGGATCCAGAAGCAGGCCACCGGGAGGATCAATCCGGAGGCGTGGACGCACGGTTCCTCCGCGCAGCGCAAGGCGTGGTTCACGACCGGCTACCGCGGCGGCGACATGACTCAGTGCGACACCTTCTCCGGCAGGATCTGACTGTCCGGAAGGATCCGGCGCGGCCCGCCCGTTTGACCGATCCCCAGGACACCCGCTTGACCAACCCCTTGCACGCCCGGGCCGGAAACGGCCCGGGCGTGCACCGTTCCCGCACGATGGTCCGTCCCGTGTCCTGCGAAAGGAGGCTCATCGCCCGGATTCCTCCAGGTATCACGGCATCTGTCGGACCTTCACCAATCTCCCATCGGATGATCACCCCGCCGCCCGGGTCCGGACCTCCAGCGTACGGAGCGGTCCACTCCAATTCCTTCGCACACCCCCCGGAGTCGAACTGCCCCCAGCAGCGAAAGGCCGCCCCGCCATGCCCCGTCCCGCCGAACGCCCCTCGCCCGACCGCCTGCTGCGCGAGGCCGCCGCGCGCCTGGACCGGCGCCGCTTCCTGACCGTCACCTCGGCCGCCGCCACGCTCGCCTTCACCGTCAACCTGCCCTCCGCCCACGCCGACACCCCCGAGTTCGCGCCGCGCCTGATCACCGACGACCCGTTCACCCTCGGCGTGGCCTCCGGCGACCCGCTGCCCGACGCCGTCGTGCTGTGGACCCGCCTCGCTCCGCGCCCCCTGGAACCCGGCGGCGGCCTGCCCCCGGCCGGATCCGTCCGGGTCGGCTGGGAGATCGCCCGCGACGAGCGCTTCCGCCGCGTCGAGCGACGCGGCTCCGTCCGCGCCCACGCCGAGTTCAACTACGCCGTCCACGTCGACGTCGACGGCCTCGACGCGGCCCGCGGCTACTTCTACCGCTTCACCGTCGGCGCCTGGGCCAGCCCCGTCGGCCGCACCCGCACCGCCCCCGCCCGCACCCGCCGCCCGGAGCGCACCCGCTTCGCCGTCGTCTCCTGCCAGGCTTACGAGGACGGCTACTTCACCGCCTACCGCCACCTCGCCGACGAGGACCTCGACGCCGTCTTCCACGTCGGCGACTACGTCTACGAGTACGCCATCGACGCGGCCGGCGGCGACCGCAAGTACACCGACCGCGTCCTGCCCGCCGCCCTCGACCACGAGACCGTCACCCTGGAGGACTACCGGCTGCGCTACAGCCTCTACAAGAACGACCCCGACCTCCAGGCCGCCCACTCCGCCCACCCCTGGTACGTCACCTGGGACGACCACGAGGTCGAGAACAACTACGCCGCCGGCATCCCCGAGAAGAACCAGGACCCGGCCCCCTTCGTCGCCCGCCGTGCCGCCGCCTACCGCGCCTACTGGGAGAACCAGCCGCTGCGCCTGCCCCAGCCTCGCGGCACCGACCTCACCCTCTACCGGCGGGTCCACTGCGGGCAGCTCGCGCAGTTCGACATCCTCGACACCCGCCAGTACCGCGACGACCAGGCCAACGGCGACGGCTGGCAGTACCCGACACCCGAGTCCCAGGACCCGCGCCGCACCCTGATGGGCGCCACCCAGGAGCGTTGGTTCGCCGAGGGGCTGCGGCGTTCCCGGGCGACCTGGAACGTGGTGCCCCAGCAGGTGGTGTTCTCCCGCCGCAAGAACACCACCGCCGAGCGCTCGAAGCTGTCGATGGACGCCTGGGACGGCTACCCGGCGGCGCGCGAGCGCTTCCTCAAGGCCGTCGACGAGGCCGGTACGAAGAACCTGCTGCTGCTCACCGGAGACGTCCACGTCGCCTACGCGATGGACGTCAAGCGGGACTTCGACGACCCGGGCTCCCGGACGGTCGGCGTGGAGATCGTCGGCACCTCCGTCAGCAGCGACGGCGACGGCGAGGAGAAGCCCTCCAACTGGGCCACGCTGACGGCCGCCAACCCCCACATGAAGTTCTACGACGGCCGCCGCGGCTACACCACCCTGACGTTGGACCGCCACCGGGCCCGCGCCGACTACCGCACCGTCTCCCACATCACCCGCCCCGGCGGAACGGTCTCCACGGCCGCGTCCTTCGTGACCGAGGCCGGCAACCCGGGCCTCCACCCGGCCTGAGGCCGGCCGACGACGAAGCCCCGCCGCCCCGGCTTCCGGGGCGGCGGGGCGGAAGGCTGCCGTAGGTTCAGACCTCGCCGAACTCCCATCAACCCTGCCTCCGAACCCGACGTCACCTTCGTTCAGGGCGTGCCGGTCGGCGAGGATCCGACCGCCCCTGAGGAGTAACGGTCACTCCCCGCCGTCCCGGGGTTTCGGGGTGGCGGGGAGCGGGTTGACGGGCGGCCGGGGTTATCTGCGGGCGGCCCGGGTGCGGCGGGTGAGGGAGTCGAGGACGACGGCCGCGAGCAGGACCGCGCCGGTGATCATGTACTGGATGGCCTGGGCGGCGTGGACCATGTCCAGGCCGGTGGTGATGGACTGGATGACCAGGATGCCCAGCAGCGCGGACCAGGTGTTGCCGCGGCCGCCGAAGAGGCTGGTGCCGCCGATGACGGCGGCGGCGATGGCCATCATCAGGACGTTGCCGCTGCCGAGTTGCTTGTCGGCGGAGCCCTGCTGGGAGGCGTAGAAGAGGCCGCCGAGGCCGGCCAGCAGCGCGGAGAGCATGAACACCGTGACCCGGACGCGGGCGACGTTGACGCCGGCGCGCCGGGCCGCCTCGACGCTGCCGCCGAGGGCGAAGATCTGCCGCCCGAAGCGGGTTCGGCGCAGGGTGAAGTCGGTGGCGACGACCACGCCGAGCAGGACGACCAGGGACAGCGGCAGGCCGCGGTCCTGGTTGAGGGCGTACGCGGCGGCCAGGGCGAGCACCGCCAGCGCGGCGGTGCGCAGCACCGTGTCGGCGAGCGGCCGGGAGGCCAGGCCGGCGGCGGACCGCCGCCGGGCGGTGCGCAGTTGGGCGAGCAGGTAGAGGGCGGGGGCGAGGACGGCGAGGCCCCAGGCGTAGGCGATGTCGCCGCCGCCGAGGAAGGTGGAGTCGAGGCCGGCGACGATGCCGTCGTGGGGGTTGTTGACGGTGCCGGCGTCGCCGAGGACCCATTCCTGGAGGCCGCTCCAGGCGAGCATGCCGGCGAGGGTGACGACGAAGGCGGGGACGCCGACGCGGGCGAAGAGCAGGCCGTGCAGGGCGCCGATGACGCAGGCGGCGGCGAGGGCGGCGGCGATGGCGAGCCATTCCGGCCAGCCCTGGCGTACGGCGAGGACGGCGGTGATGGCGGAGGACGCGCCGGCGACCGAGCCGAGGGAGAGGTCGATCTCGCCGAGGATGAGGACGAAGACGACGCCGACGGCTATCAGCCCCGGTCCGGCGATGAAGCGGGTGATGTTGGTGAGGTTGTCGGCCTGCAGGAAGTGGTGGGTGACGGACTGGAAGACGATCGCGATGACGACCAGTCCGACGACCACGGGCAGCGACCCCAGTTCGCCGGAGGCGAGCCGGCGCCGGGCGGCGTCGGCTCGTCCGGCCCAGGTCGGGGCGGTGACGTGCAGGCGGGGGTCGGGGGCGGGGGCGGTCATGCGGCGTCCTCCTCCTCGGCGCGGCGGGCCCGGCGGCGGGCGTGGGCGTTGTCGTCGGCGCCGGTGATGGCGGCGACGATCTGTTCCTGGGTGGTGTCGGCGACGGGGAAGACGCCGTTGTTGCGGCCCAGGCGCAGGACGGCGACGGTGTCGGCCACCGCCCGTACGTCGGCCATGTTGTGGCTGATCAGGATCACGGCGAGGCCGCGGTCGCGCAGGCGTTCCACCAGGTCGAGGACCTGGGCGGTCTGTTCGACGCCGAGCGCGGCGGTGGGTTCGTCCAGCAGCACGAGGGACGGTTCGCCGACCAGGGCGCGGGCGATGGCCACGACCTGGCGCTGGCCGCCGGAGAGGGCGGCGACGGGGGCGTGCACGTCGGGGATGCGGATGGCGAGGGTGTCCAGCAGGTCGCGGGCGCGTTGCTCCATGGCGACTTCGTCGAGCAGGGCGTGGCGCAGTTGTTCGCGGCCGAGGAAGAGGTTGGCGATGACGTCGAGGTTGTCGCAGAGGGCGAGGTCCTGGTACACGGTGGCGATGCCGAGGGCGGTGGCGTCCTGGGGGCGGGCCAGGCGCACGGGGGTGCCGCGGAAGGTGATGGTGCCCTCGTCCACGGCGTGGACGCCGGCGATGGTCTTGACGAGGGTGGACTTGCCGGCGCCGTTGTCGCCGACGAGGGCGAGGACCTCGCCCGGGTGGACGTCGAGGTCGATGTCGGTGAGGGCCTGGACGGCGCCGAAGCGCTTGGAGACCGAGCGCAGCTGGAGGACGGGTGCGCCTGTCACATGAACCATCCTGAATGTTCGGGGGTGGTGGGCTACTTGAGGCCGGCGGCGGTGCAGGCGGCGGCGTAGTCGGCGGTGCAGATGTCGGAGGCCTTGTAGAGGCCGTCGGCGATCACGGTCTGGGCGATGTCGGCCTTGGTGACGACCTTGGCGTCCAGGAGCTTGGCCGGGATGTTCTTGTCCGTGGAGCTGTCGACGGTGGTGGTGGCCACGGACTTCACGTCCTTGCCCTGGAGGAGGTCGACGGCCAGTTCGGCGGCGGACTCGGCGAGGGGCTTGTAGGCCTTGTAGATGGTGTAGGCCTGGTCGCCGTTGACGACGCGCTGGATGGCGTCGAGGCCGGCGTCCTGGCCGCCGACGGGGACCTTGATGCCGGAGCCCTGGAGCTGGGTGATGATGGCGCCGGCCATGCCGTCGTTGGCGGAGTAGACGGCCTGGAAGCCGTTCTTGCCGAGTTGGGTGACGGCGGCGGCGATCTTCTGGCCGGCGACGGTGGGGTTCCACTGGCCGGACTGCTCGTAGACGACCTTCTTGATCTTGCCGTCGAGGACCTTGTGCGCGCCGGTCTTGAACTGGGCGGCGTTGGGGTCGGCCTCGTCGCCGTTGATCATGACGATGTTCGCGTCGGGAGCCTGGGGGCCCAGGGCGTCCAGCAGGGCCTGGCCCTGGAGCTCGCCGACCTTCTCGTTGTCGAAGGAGACGTAGGCGGAGACGGGGCCGGTGGCCAGGCGGTCGTAGGCGAGGACCTTGACGCCCTTGGCGGCGGCCTCCTGCACCCAGCTCTGGGTGGACTTGGCGTCGAAGGCGTCCAGGATGATGACCTTGACGCCCTGGGTGAGGAGGGTGTCGAACTGCTGCTTCTGCTTGGCGGCGCTGCCCTCGGCGTTGTTGTAGAGCACCTTGCAGCCCGCGCACAGGGACTTGACCTTGGCCTCGATGAAGGGCCGGTCGAAGGACTCGTAGCGCACGGAGGAGGCGTTCTCGGGCAGCAGCAGGCCTATGGAGGTGCTGTCGCCGGAGGCGGCGGAGTCCTTCTTGTCGCCGCCGGCCTTGCCACAGGCGGCGGTCATGGAAAGCGCCAGCGCGAGGCCGACGGTCGGGACGAGTACGCGACGCAGTACGGCGTTCATACGGGTGCCTCTCCCTGGGGCGCCGCGACGGTGCGGCGGGGTGGGGGGAGTCAACCCTGACCGCGTACATGGCGTCAAGAAGTAAAACCAGACTCCGAGCGAACGCCTGCTATTCGTTATCTTCGTGAACGCTTTTGGTTTTCCCGGCGTGTGCGCTTGACATGGCGGTGGTACCGGGATAAAGGCTCGGCTTCTCGGTAGGCGGGGGGAGCCCGGTGCCGTGCGGCAGGAGTGCCGCGCCGTCCTGCCGGGGAGACGGCGAGGTGCCCGCCGCTCCCCTGATGCGGCGGGCACCTCACGGTCGTCGGACAGCCCCGACCTGACGAATCGTCAGGGCCGGTCGAGGGTGATGGAGTTGATCGGTCCGAGGTCGTAGTAGACGCCGTTCTGGGCCGGGATGTCGTACACGCAGTTGCCGCCGCCGCTGCTCTTGCACAGGTGGGCGTGCGCGCCGCCGGTCTGGTTGTTCAGCACCCAGTGGTTGCCGTACTGGCCGCTGAGGTTGTGGGCGCCGTAGCTCCAGTACACGGCGCTGGGGGAGACGGCCGGGTTCTGGTCCTGCGGGTAGACGCAGACGGCGCCGGACGGGCAGCCCGCCCAGTCGCCGGTGACGGCGGCGCCGGCGCCGCCGGTGCCCACGGCGGTCAGTGCGGCGGCCGTGATCGCGACGGCGGTCAGGGCACGGGTGATCCTTCGCATGGTGTACTCCCTCGCTGGTGCGGCGGCCCCCACCTGCGGTCGGGGCCAGTGCTCGCCAGCGTAGGAACGTGCGGGCCAGGGCGGTCCCTGACATCCGACAGGGGCGCGCCGCCGCGCCCCGGGCGCCGGGGGGTGGTACGGGCGTCAGGCGTCGGGGTCCGGTTGCGGGGGCGGCGGGTAGGCCGGGCCCGTCTGCCGGAACGCCGGCCCCGCCGCCTCGATGTACGCGCGGAAGGCGGCCCCGGCGGAGCTGACGTGCAGGTCGACGACGACCTCCCCGCCATCGTGGCGGCCGTCCTCCGTGAGGGCCAGGCCGATCAGTGCCAACTCGCCGGCCTGGTCCCTCTGTTCACGTTCCTCCCAGGTCTCCTCGCCGAGTTCGCCCTCGTCGTCGCGTTCCCAGGCCGCCATCGCGGCGCGGGCCAGTTCCGCGGGCAGGCGCACCGTGACCCGGCCGACCTGGTGGTGGACGTGCTCCCCGACCGCGGCCAGCAGCTTCGCCTCCTGCCGGTACAGCGTGTACTGCTCCTGATGCGTCATGAGGGAACTCCTCGTGGGTCGTCGGGCCGCACGCCCGGGGTCAGGCGCAGGCGCTCGGGGCGGGCCGGGGCCCGCAGGCGTTCGGGCGGCAGCTGGTCACGGCGGGCCTGCCAGGCGAGCAGACGGGAACGGTCCTGCTCGTCCCCGGCCCCCTCCCCCTCCGGCGCGGGTGCCTGGCCGGTCTCCCGCAGCAGCACCCGGGCCGGGCGGTCCTCGCCGGCGGGCAGGACGTCCAGCACCAGGAAACGGGTGCCGGGCGGGAACACCACTTCGGGATCCCCCTCCTCGGCGATCACGGACGTGCGGCGGCCGGTGGCGGACCACACCAGGAACTCCACGCCCGTGCCCGGCACCACCTCCGCCTCCGCGGTCCCCACCACGGGCGCGGGCTCCACCAGCAGCGCGCCGCGCACGTACTGCGCCAGCACCTCCTCGCCGGCCTCGGCGCCCAGCAGCACCGCGCCCCGGTGGTTGGGCAGCCGCCGCAACCCGGACCCCAGGCAGGCCAGGTACGGGGCCAGCGGCCCGGTGGCGTGGTCGCCGCGGCGGGCGGCCTCGACCAACTCGGCGCGGTGCACCGGGATACCGGTGTCGGCGTGGTGCAGGTAGACCGCCGCCAGGTCGTCCTTCAGGTCGTCCCGCGCCTGGGCGCGCAGCGCCGGCATCCGCAGCGCCGCCTGCTCGGCGCGGCCGGCGTAGCGGTGGAAGTCCGCACCCAGCAGGGCCCGGAAGGCGGCCCGCTCGGCGGGCGTGGACGCGCGGCCGGCGGCGGTGGTGCCGACGGTGGGCGGGACGAGGAGGCGGGGCGCGGCGGCACGACCGGGGGTGTCGGGGGAGTCGGGGGAGCCGGGGACGATGGCGCCCTGCGGCGGGGCCGGTGGCTCGCCGTGGCCCGCCCCTTCGGCCTGCGGGGTGGGCGGGTCCTGCGGGCCGGCCGGTTCTGGGGTCGGTGCGGGGGTGTCGGGGGTGGTGCTCTGGGTGGTGACGGTCGCGGCGGTGGCGGGGGTGATGGGTTCGGGCGGGGTGTGCGGTTCTGGGGTCGGTGCGGGGGTGTCGGGGGTGGTGCTCTGGGTGGTGACGGTCGCGGCGGTGGCCGGGGCGATGGGTTCCGGCGGGGTGGGGGTGGCAGGGGTGGCCGGGTGGGTTCGTCGGACGGTGGGGGTGGCAGGGGTGGCCGGGTGGGTTCGTCGGACGGTGGGGGTGGCGGGCAGGAGCAGTCGCGGGGCGGGGGCGCCCGGTTCGGTGAGGGCGGACACCAGGTCCTCCAGGACGGCGAGGACCTCGGCGGGCGCCGGCCGGTCGGCCGAACCCGCGATCAGGGTCGGCCGGGTCGGGTCCGGGGCGAGCAGGCGGGGGCCGCGGTCGTCCGGCACCTGGTCGGGCCGCAGCCACAGCCCGGCCGGAACGGCCTCCAGGCGCCAGCCCGCGACCGGGGCCTGATGGAGCGCCGGCCCGCAGTCGGCGAAGGCCGCGGGCAGGGGGCGCCACGCGGAGGCGATCACCCGCCCCAGCTCGCGGCAGGCGGTCAGCTCGGTCAGCCACGGCTCCCAGCCCGGGGCCCCGTCGGCGCCCAGGACACGGGCGGACCAGCCGCTCGCGGTCCGTGTCGGCAGGCCGACAGCGGCCCGCACGTCGTGGCCCAGGGTCGCCGCGAGCGCCCCGGTCAGGGCTACGAGCTGCCCGGGGTCGGCCCAGGGCGCACTGATCAGCAGCTCGGCGGGACGGGCGTCGGGCGGGCCGGGCCGGGCAGCGGCGACGGCGGCGGCGATTGCGGCGACGTCGGCGGCCGGTGGCAAGGGCGCGTGCGGTCGGCCTACCACCAGCACCGGGGTGCCGGGCGCCGTGGCGGCCCGGAGCAGGGGGTCCGGCACGGCGGCCGGGACGGTCGTGCCGGGGAACCAGAAGCCGTGCGGCAGCACGGCCGTCAGCGCCTCGACCGTGCTCTCCGCGGGCCCGGCCACGGTCGGCTCCCCGGCGCGGGGTGCCGGGGCGCTCGTTCCGACGGGATTGGTGGGAAGGGGAGTTGGGTCCGGTACGGCGGCCTGCTGGGCCGCCTGCCGGGGCACGGGGGCGGCGGGGGCGGCGGGGGAGGGCAGCGGGCCCGCCGCCGGTAGGGCCGGTGTGGCGGGCCGGGGGGTGGGGTCCGCTTCGAGGGGGTGCGGGGCGCCGAGGTGCTCGCCGGACGCTCCCGCCGTGGTCGTCGCGGGTGCCGTCGGTGTGGCCGCCACAGCCGCCGTGGCCGCCACAGCGGCTGCGGTGACCGTCACGGCTGCTGTCGTGCCGTTCCCGGAGCTGCCGGTGCCCGCGCCCCCGGGCGCCGCGCCGGTGCCCGCGCGCCCGGGCGCCGTGCCCGTGCCTGCTCGGGGCAGCGGCCAGACGGGCCCGAGTCGGCGGGTGCGTCCGTCCGGGGTGAACAGCCACCAGGAGGACGGATCGGCGTCGGTGGCACCGCTGGCCAGCAGGGTGCCGTCGGGGCGCAGGGTGACGAGCCCGTCCGGAGCGACGATGCTGGTGGCGGCCAGTTCGGCGAGCCGTTGCGCGGGCCGGCGCCCGGAGGCGGGTGTCGCCGCGAGGGCGGAGGCGGCCAGGACCAGGGTGGCGGCGTTGCGGTCGGCGGCGGTGCGGGCGAGGTCGTCGAGGCGGCCGAGCAGGACGGATTGGGCATCGGGGGCCGCGGCCAGCACCGTGACGGTGCCGGGTACGGCTTCCAGCGCGGCCAGCGCGTCGGTGAGCGCGGCGGGCAGCGCAGCCGCGTCGGTGCCGGGCGCGATGACGAAGTGCGCTCCCACCTCGTGCAGCGCGGCCGGGCCCGCCGGTTCGGCCGCCGTGTCGTTGTCCGTGCGCCGGCGGTTCAGCCAGCGGCGTGCCCCGGAGGCCTGTTCGATGGTGCTCACTGACGCGACTCCCCTTCCCCGTCCGCGCTGCCCCCGCCGTCCCCGTCGTCGACGAGCGCGGTCTGCACCTGTACGGTCCGGCGTCGGGTGATGTGCAGGGCCCGGCCCGGCGGCAGCGCCCGCGGCTTGGTGTTGCCGAACAGGAAGCCCTCGCTGGGCGGGCAGGACAGCAGCAGCGCCGGGGTGTTGACCTCTTCGAGCTTGCGCAGCAGCTGGTCGGAGGAGGCCCGCCCGACGCCGTTGGCGCTGCGGGCCACGATCAGGTGCAGGCCCAGTTCGGCGCCCTGCGCCAGGTACTCCAGCAGCGGCGCGAACGGGTGGGCTTGCATGCCGCCGGGGGAGCCGGAGACCAGTTCGTAGTCGTCGACCAGGATGAACAGTTCGGGGCCCTCCCACCAGTCCCGCAGCCGCAGCCGCTCGGGGGCGATGTCCGCCCCGGGCAGCCGGTTGGCCATCGCCCGGGCCGCGCCGTCGACGATCTGGCGCAGCACGTCCACGGCGACGGCGTGCCCGAGCCGGTACTCCGGCGGCACCGCGCCCTGGAGGACGCGCCGGTAGTCGACCAGCATGATCCGCGCCTCGTCGGGCCGGTAGGCGCCGGTGATGCCGGCGGCCACCAGCTTGAGCAGGTTGGTCTTGCCGGCCTCGCTGTCGCCGACGACGACCAGGTGCGGGGACTCCTCGAAGTCGTGCCAGAGGGTGTCCATCGAGACGTCCTGCAGGCCCAACGGCACGCGCAGCCGGCCCTGGGGGGCGGGCAGCGCGGCGGCGGGCAGGTGCAGCGGCAGCATCCGGACCTCGGGCGCGCGCTGGCCGGTCCAGTGCTCGGCGACGGCGTCGACCAGGTCCGCGACGCCCTCGCCCAGGTCCTCGGTGGCGCCGCGGCCGTCCAGGCGGGGCAGTGCGGTGAGGAAGTGCAGTTCCTCACCGGTGAGCCCGCGTCCGGGGATCTTGGGCACGGTCGCCGCGATGCGCATGCCGATCGCGGAGTCGACCGGGTCGCCCAGCCGGAGCTCGAAGCGGGTGCCCAGCAGGTCGCGCAGCGCGCCGCTGACCTCGCCCCACCGGGTGGTGCCCACCACCAGGTGGATGCCGTAGTTCAGGCCGCGCTGGGCGATCAGGGTCAGCGCCGGCGCCAGGTCGGGGAACTCCTGGCGCACGGTGTTCCAGCCGTCGACGACCAGGAACACGTCACCGTGGCCCTCCCCGGGCAGCGCGCCCTCGGCCAGGGCGCGCCGGAACGCGGCCACCGAGTCGAGGCCCAGTTCGGCGAAGCTCTGCTCGCGCCGGGCCAGGATGGCGTTGACCTCGGCGACCGTGCGCACCACCCGCTCCGGGTCGTGCCGGCCGGTCACCGCGCCCACGTGCGGCAGGCCGCGCAGTGAGGAGAGCGTGCCGCCGCCGAAGTCCAGGCAGTAGAACTGCACTTCGCGCGGGGTGTGGGTGAGCGCCAGCGCCGCGACCAGGGTGCGCAGCAGGGTGGACTTGCCGCTCTGCGGCCCGCCCGCGACCCCCACGTGCCCGCCCGCCCCGGACAGGTCCGCCACCAGCAGGTCGCGCACCTGCTGGAAGGGCTTGTCCACCACGCCGACCGGCACCCGCAGCGCGCCGCGGCCCGGATCGTCCTCGGCGGTCAGCCCGCACCCGGGCACCGGCGCCAGCGGCGCCAGCAGCTGGTCCAGGGTCGGCGGCACACCCAGCGGGGGCAGCCACACCGGGTGGGCCGGCGGACCGGCGTCCACCAGCTTCTCGGCCGCGATCTCCAGCAGGCTGCGACCGGACGCCTCCTCCTCCTGCGCCTCCTGCACCTCCGCCGGGAGGACGGCGGGCTGACGCGGCGCCACGTACTCGGTGCCGTACGCCGCGACCTGCCCGGCCGCGGCCTGACGGCGGGCCGCGACCGGGCGCGGCGCCCGGTAGGGCCCGGAGACGTACGCGGCCTTGAACCTGGTCAGCGTCGCGATGTCACTGCGCAGGAACCCGTTGCCCGGCTGCGAGGGCAGGTGGTAGGCGTCCGGGACGCCCAGCACGCCCCGGCTCTCCATCGCGGAGAAGGTGCGCAGGCCGATCCGGTAGGACAGGTGCGACTCCAGGGCGTGCATCCGCCCCTCGTCCAGGCGCTGGGAGGCCAGCAGCAGGTGCACCCCCAGCGAGCGCCCCAGTCGTCCGATCATGATGAACAGGTCCATGAAGTCCCGGTGCGCGGCCAGCAGTTCGGAGAACTCGTCGACCACCACGAACAGCGTCGCCAGCGGCTCCAGCGCCGCCCCGCCGGCCCGGGCCCGCTCGTAGTCGAGCAGCGAGCTGTAGTTGCCCGCCGCCCGCAGCAGCTCCTGACGGCGCACCAGCTCCCCGTGCAGGGCGTCGCGCATCCGGTCCACCAGCGCCGCCTCGTCGGCCAGGTTGGTGATCACCGCCGAGGTGTGCGGCAGCCGCTCCAGCCCCAGGAACGTCGCCCCGCCCTTGAAGTCCACCAGCACGAAGTTCAGCACCTCGGAGGAGTGGGTCATCGCCAGCGCCAGCACCAGCGTGCGCAGCAGCTCCGACTTGCCCGACCCGGTCGCCCCGATCAGCATCCCGTGCGGCCCCATGCCGCCCTGCGCCGACTCCTTGATGTCCAGCTCCACCGGCGTGCCGTCGGCGGCGATCCCCAGCGGCACCCGCAGCCGGTCGGCGACGCCGCGCGCCCAGCCCGCCGCCACGTCGTGCCCGTGCAGGTCGCGGACGCCCAGCAGCGACGCCAGGTCGAAGTCCCCGGCGAGCGGCTCGCCGCCCTCCGAGCCGTCCCCGATCCGGTACGGCGCCATCAGCGCCGCGAGCCGCCGCGCCGCCGGCAGCGACAGCGCGTCCGGCCGCCCCAGGTCGGTCTCCTCGTCCCGGTGGTTGCGGTCCGCACCGACCATCGCCAGCCGGCCCTCGTCGATCCGCAGCCGCAACCGGTGCCGCAGCGGCTTCCACTCCAGCGCCTCACCCAGGTCCAGCAGCACCGCGTTGCGCCACCCCGCGAGCGCCGCCCGGCTGCCCGCGCCCACCGACACACCGTCCAGCACGACCACCGTGAACGGCTCGTCCCGGCCCGGCTGCGCATCCGGCTCCCACGGCCCGCGCCCCGCGAACTCCGCCCCCAGCACCTGCTCCAGCTCCGCCACCGACCCGGCCATCAGCCGCACCGGCCCCAGCGCGTCGGTCTCCACCGGGTGCAGCGCGTGCGGCAGCCACTTCACCCACTCCCACGCCCGGCGCTGCCCGGCCTCGCAGACCACGGCGATCCGCAGGTCCTGCGGCGCGTGGAACAGCGCCAGCTGCGCCAGCATCGCCCGTGCCAGCGCCCGCGCCGCCTCCCGCTCGTCCGCGCGCACCAGCACCTGGGCGTAGCCGCGCACGTACACCGCGATCGGCTGGTCCGCGACCGTGCCG
The DNA here is from genome assembly GCF_042755465.1 of Kitasatospora sp. NPDC059160. Classification (NCBI taxonomy): domain Bacteria; kingdom Bacillati; phylum Actinomycetota; class Actinomycetes; order Kitasatosporales; family Streptomycetaceae; genus Kitasatospora; species Kitasatospora sp. NPDC059160. Next base: position 37,091 of record NZ_JBHZCN010000030.1, read on the forward strand.
TAGGCGTGGATGAACCGGCGCAGCGCGTGCGCGCACAGCGGCTCCAGGTCCTCCACCGGCTTGGTCGCCAACGGCGCCAGCCGTACCGCCAGCCGCTGGTGTCCCACGCCCACCCGCACGTCCCCGAAGTCCGGGTGCGCGGCGCGCCGCTCCCACAGCCGCGAGGTGCGCACCAGCGAGGCCAGCGAGCCCGGCGCCGGGTGCCGCCAGGCCAGCGCCTCCTGCTGGCGCACGATGTGCCCGCGCACCTGACGGCGCATCTGCGCCAGGTAGCGCAGGTAGTCGCGCCGCTCGGCGCGCAGCTCCCGCTTACGGTCGCTGGAACCGCGCAGCAGCGACGTCACCAGCATGCCCACCGCGGAGAGGCCCATCATGCCCATCGCGACGTACGTCATGATCCCGCCGCCCTCACCCGGGCGCAGGAACACGAACACCATCGACAGCGAGCTCAGCGCCATCGGCGCCATCGTGATCATGCTCGACATGCCGCTCTGCGACTGCGGCAGGACCGGCGGCTCCTGCAACTGGATCTCGCCGTCGGGCATCGCCGGCCCGGGGCGCCGCGGCGCACGCTCGACCACTACCACACTCAACGAAAGCGCTCCTCGCACCCGGGAAGGACGGCGGCGAAGTGCCCCGCCGCGCGGGACGCCGTCCTCCTGGGGCGACGGACGGCACCCCCTCCGGGGTTCAGCCGGGCCCCCGCTCGACCCGTTCGGACCGGATTTGAACCCCGCACCCGCCCCGGCCCGTCCCCCGGGAAGGAGGCCGCCCCGCGGGCGGTACGGCAACCGCCGCACGGGCGGGTACGGCAAGCGCCGCACGCGAGCACGAGGAGAACCTTGAACGGGAGCACCACCGGGACCACGGCAACCGGACTGTGCCGACTGAGGTTCCACGCACCCGACACGGTGTTCGAACTCGTCGTCCCCGCCGACGTCCCCCTCGCCGACCTGCTGCCCGCCGTCCTCGACCACGCCGGCGACGACCTCGACGAACAGGGCGCCGAACACGACGGCTGGATCCTCCAACGCCTCGGCCAGGCCCCCCTGGACGAGGAACTCGGCGCCGACGCCCTCGGCCTGCGCGACGGCGAGGACCTCCACCTGCGCCCCCGCCGCGACCCGCTCCCCGAGGTCCACTACGACGACCTCCCCGACGGCCTCGCCACCGGCATGCGCGAACGCGCCGACACCTGGCGCCCCGTCCTCACCCACCACACCGCCCTCGCCCTGGCCGTCACCGTCCTGGCCGGCGGCCTGGCCCTCCTGCTGCTGCCCGGCCCGCCCCAGCTGCGGGCCGGTGCCGCCGCCGTCACCGCCCTGTTCCTGCTGCTGGGCGCCCTCAGCGCCTCCCGCGCCGTCGGCGACGCCGGCGCCGGCACCGCCCTGGGCGCCACCGCCGTGTCCTACCTCGCCCTGGCCGGAGCCCTCCTCACCCCCGACACCGGACCCTCCGCCGCCGGCGCCCGCCTGCTCGCCGGCGGCTGCGCCGGCGCCGGAGCCGCCGTCCTGGCCATGGCCGCCGTCGGCTGCGCCGCCCCGCTCTTCCTCGGCCTGGTCCTGTTCGCCCTGCACGTCACCGCGGCCGGTGCCCTGCTGCTGGCCGGACTCACCGTGCCCGCCACCGCCGCCGCCCTGGCCGTCGCCCCCGTCGCCACCGCCGCCTTCCTGCCGGGCGTGTGCTTCCGCCTGTCCGGACTGCGCCTGCCCGCCCTGCCCCGCAACGCCGAGGAACTCCAGGAAGGCATCGAAGCCGTCCCCGCCGCCACCGTCCGCGCCCGAAGCACCGTCGCCGACGGCTTCCTGACGGCCTTCCACCTTGCCCTCGCCCCCGTCCTCCTCCTCGCCCTGACCCCCCTCAGTGGGCAGGAGGGCTGGGCCCCCACCGCCCTGACCTGCACCCTGGCCCTGCTGCTCGCCCTGCACGCCCGCGGCATCGGCTCCGTCCCCCAGCGGCTGGCCGTCCTCGTCCCCGCCGTCTGGGGCCCCGTGCTGCTCACCGCCCGCCTCGCCACCGAGCTGGCCCCCGCCGCCCGCACCGGCCTGCTCGCCGCGCTGCTGGCCGCGGCCGCCCTGCTGGCCGCCGCCTCCTGGACCGTCCCCGGCCGACGGCTGCTGCCCTACTGGGGCCGCGCCGCCGACCTCCTGCACACCCTCGCGGCCGTCGCCGTCCTCCCGCTCGCCCTCGCCGCGGCCGGCGCCTTCCAGGCGCTGCGCGCCCTCGCGGGCTGAGCCCGAACGACTCGCCGTACCCGCCGTACCCGCTGAGCCCGAACGACCCGCCGTACCCGCCGTACCCGCCGTACCCGCTGAGCCCCGCCACCGAGGAGAACCGCCACCATGCAGTCGAAGCGCGACCAGGTGCAGGCCCACCTGTTCGTGATGGGCCGCCTCGCCACCGGCATGCTCCGAGGCGCCCCCGACGCCCCCGACGTCCCCACCGGGCGCACCTCCCGAGGCATCGTCACCGGCCTGGTCGTCGCCGCCCTCGCCGCCCTGATCGCCGCCGTCTACGGCGTCCTCGTCCCCGGCGGTGCCACCGGCTGGAAGAAGCCCGGCACCCTCGTCCTGGTCAAGGAGAGCGGCGCCCGCTACCTCTACGTCGACGGCGCCCTCCACCCCGTGCTCAACGAGGCCACCGCCCGCCTGCTCGCCGGCGACCAGCTCACCGTCGACCAGGTCAGCGTCCACTCCCTGGCCGACACCCCGCGCGGCACCCCCCTGGGCATCCCCGGCGCCCCCGACGGCCTGCCGCAGTCCGAGCGCCTGGCCACCGCCCCCTGGCTCGCCTGCGCGAGCTGGCAGCCCGACCCCTCCGGCACCCGCCGCCCCCGCCTGGCCCTGGCCATCGACCCCACCACCCAGGGCACCGCCCTCACCGACCGTCAGGCCTTCCTGGTCGCCGCCCCCGACGGCACCCAGCACCTGCTGTGGCACGGGCGCCGACTGCGCCTGGACACCCGCAACGGCGCCCGCCAGGCCCTCGGTCAGGCCGCCGTCACCCCCCAGCCCGTCACCCAGGCCTTCCTCGACGCCCTGCCCGCCGGCCCCGACCTGGCCGGCCCCGACCTCGACCAGCGCGGCACCCCCGGCCCCGACCTCGCCACCCGCCCCACCCGGGTCGGCCAGCTCTTCACCGGCCCCGGCGGCGACCCGTACCTGCTCACCCCAGCCGGACTCGCCCCGCTCACCCCGATGGCCCTGCAACTGGTCCTCGCCGACCCCCGTACCCAGGAGAGCGCCTACCAGAAGGCCGCCGCCACCCCCACCGCCATCGGCGCCGCCGACCTCGCCGCCCACACCGCGCCCGCCACCCCCGCCCCGGCCGCCGCCCTGCCCAGCACCGTGCCCGAACTCGTCACCGCCCCCCAGGGCCGCGACCTGTGCACCGCACTGCGCCCCGGCGACCCCGGCCCCACCACCACCCTGACCCTCGTCGACGACACCGCCGTCCAGGGCCCCGGCCCCGCCGCCCAGCCCGGCATCGAGGCCGCCTGCACCCCCGCCGACACCATCGCCGTACGCCCCGGCGGCGGCGCCCTGGTGCGCGCCCTGTCCACCGCCGGCACCGGCACGACGCTGTACCTGGTCACCGACAACGGCGCCAAGTACCCGCTCGCCTCACCGGCCGTCGCCAAGCAGCTCGGCTACGCCGACGTCACCCCCGCGGGCGTGCCCGCCGCCCTGCTGGCCCTGCTGCCCACCGGCCCCAGCCTCGACCCCGCCGCCCTCACCGGCCCCGCCGCGAGCCCCGCCGCCACCGCCCTACCGGGCCCCGCGTGCGCCCGTTGAACCAACGCTCCCCACGACCCCGTTGACCTGAAATGAACCCGGAAATCCGAATCCGGGCCGAGGAAAGGAACCACCGTGAACCTGAAGGTGAACGACAACGCCGTCCAGGGCACCCACGCCACCCTGGAGGAACAGATCGAGTCGATGATGCGGGCCGCCGCGCGGATCCACGACATCAACACCGAGGTCCAGCAGCACTTCCAGGCCGCGTGCAGCACGAAGTACACGGACAACCTCAACGCCTGGGAGGGCAAGTACGCGAACCTCCAGAGCGCCTACCGGACCTTCCAGGAGGCCTTCGCCGCCGGGCACCGGCAGGTCAACAACGCCCACGACGAGGCCACCGGGGTCGGCGGCGGCTGGGGCGGCGGGCACTCCGACAGCGTCTACAAGGGCCTCAACCCCTGACCCGGCCCGCCTGACCCGAAGTTCCACCAGCACCACCACCACGACTCACAGCGAGGAACCCCGATGGCGAACATCCTGCTCAACCACGCCAACATCGACCAGGCAGCCGACGAGATGGAGCAGGCCAGCCGGGCCATGGCAGAGGCCATGACCAGCTGCATGGCGGCCATCAAGAGCAACCAGGAGCACCTCAGCGGCAGCCTCGCCCAGGCCGCCGAGGCGTTCAACACGGTGCTGTCCAACAACAACACCGACATGAACAACGAGATCGCCGCCGGCGTCGAGGCCCTGCGCACCATGCACGGCCTGCTGCGCGACGCCGACAAGCGGGCCGCCGCGGGTATCGGCTGATGGCCACGCCCACCGAGCCGGACTACAACCACACCCTCAGCGTCAAGCACGACGACCTCAAGTACTTCGCGGACACCGAGCTCGGCGCCTTCCTCAAGGACCTGGCGGGCAACCCCGGCTACCGGGCGATGCTCTCCTTCGCCGGCGAGGGCGGCGGCGACTACTCCACGCTGCTGCTGGGGCACGGCTCGCCGGCGGCGCTGTCCATCGCGACCAAGATCCAGACCGACTTCAAGACCCTCGCCGGGGGCATCTCCACGGACCTCAAGACCATGGGCACCCAGATGACCGAGGGCCAGCTGAGGATCCGGCTCGCGCTGACCCTCATGGAGGCCGCCCACGAGGAGGCCATGACGGCCGCCGACATGATGGCGATCCTCGGCAAGGTCTCGTCCGCCACCCCGCCCAAGACCAGCACGTCGTCCTAGCGCCACCCCCGCCCCGGCCCGACCGCCCGACACCCTTTGGAGAAACGAACCCCCATGGCCGATCTGAACTGGGAGAGCGTACTCGGCTTCTTCGCCTCCGAGGCCCAGCGCAGCTCCAAGATCGTCACCAGGGACCAGGTCGCGGGACCCTCCAAGGACAAGCCCTGGCTGCGCCCGATCGACAAGCTGGTCTTCGACTTCAACAACTTCTACAACGGCACCACGGACAAGGGCGCGGTCTCGGGGATGGGCACCCCCGACGTCTGGTGGGCGTGGAACTACATGCACGGCACGTTGGCGCACAGCATCCGGATCACGGTGAGCGTCAACTACACGGACTGGGGCAACGACGCGGACAAGCCGCTGTCCCAGTTCATCCACCAGCACGAGGGGATCTTCGCGCCGCTGGGCTCGGGCGGGCCCGGGAACGACACGGTCAAGCCCGAGAGCCTGCGGTACGCCGCGGACGGCATCGCCCAGGTGCGGGCGTGGCTGGACCTCTGGCACCCGCGGGTGCAGCACTGGGCGGAGCTGGTCAACGGGCCGGACAGCAACTGGCAGGGTGACGCGGCCGGGGAGTTCAAGGTGCTGCTCAAGCAGTACGCGCTGGAGCTGGAGACCGTCCGCGTCCAGCTGGAGAACAGCCCGTACGAGGCCGACCTCAGGGCGGTGGCCGACCTGCTCCCCGCCACCGTCGACAAGCTCCACACCGTCCACCAGCGCTGGTGGGACAGCGGGAAGCTGTGGCCCTCGCACGCCATCTACGAGGCCCTGTCGACGGCCCTGGTGGGTGTCGTGCCGCAACTGGACTCCACCGCGCACGCCATCAGCTCGATCACCACCCCCCTCGGCGACCCCCGGGAACAGGGCTTCTACGACCAGCTGGAGCTCAAGGCCAAGTCCATTTGGCTGGACAACGTCAAGAAGTACCTCGACGACCGGTCCTACGCCTTCCAGACGGAGGATCCCAACACGGCCGCGGTGAGCCTGCGCAAGGTGGGTGACCCGATGCTCGTCCTGCAGGACGCCTTCAACCGGCTGGACGCCGACTTCGGCTTCGGCTACCGCAACGCCACCCTCGACCTGCCCACCGGCCCGCCCACCGGCGCCGGGGACGGCGGAAAGGACGGGGGCAAGGACGGCGGCAAGGACGGCAACATCGACCTGGGCGGCGGCAGCGGCGGCGGGGGCGACGGCAAGGACGGCAACGGCAAGTTCGACCTGGGCGGCGGCTCAGGCGGTGCCGGTGGCGGTGCCGGTGGCGGTGCGGGGGGCGGCAAGGGCGGCGACAAGACCCACCTGCCGCCACCGCCCCCCGTCATCGGCCCCGGCGGTGGCGGCGGCTCCGGCATCGGCGACGGCGCCGGCACACCGATCCTCGACAAGGACCACAAGCCCGTCCTGGGCGCCGACAAGAAGCCGGTGCTGCTGCCCCCGGGCGGCTACATCGGCAAGGACGGCCAGGTCTACGACGCCAACGGCCAGAAGGTGATCGGCAAGGACGGCAAGCCCGTCGTCGTCCCGCCGGGCTCGGACGTGCCGCCCGGCACCGGCGGCGGCATCTACGGGACCAACGCCAAGGTGCCCAAGGGCTCCAGGGTCCGCGAGGACGGGACGGTCATCGGGCCCGACGGCAAGGAGGTCCTGGACCGCGACGGCAACCCGGTGGTGCTGGCCAAGGGCGGCTCCATCGCCGCCGACGGCACCCTGCTGGACTCCACCGGCCGCCCGATCTCCGACGTCTCCCAGCGCTACACCGACCGCCAGCACGCGATCGACACGATCATGGGCAGCGGGGGCGGCGGCGGGGGTGGGGGCGGCGGTATCGGGTCGGGCGGCGGCACCCGGCTGCCGACCACCGGCTCCGACTGGAAGCTGGACCTGGGCAGCGCCTTCGACGACCACGGCTCGGGCGCGGGCGCCGGCGGGCTGGGCGCCTACTCGGGCCTGCTGGGCGGCGGGGGAGCGGGCGGCATCGGCGGGGGCGGCGTCGGGTCGGGCGGCGGCCAGTTGCCCAAGCTGGTCAGCTCCGGCGGCGGGCTGAGCGCGCGGGCCGTCGAGAACAGCGGCGGGCTGGCTCCGGGCGGCAAGGCGGCGGCCGCCGCCGCGGCCGAGGCCGCCGCAGCCGAGAAGGCGGCCATGCAGAAGGCCTCCGCGATGTCCGCCGAGGAGGCCGCGATGCGTGGCCGCTCGATGCAGACCAGCGGCGGCGGGATGCCGATGGGGCCGATGGGCGGCGGTGGCATGGGCGCCGGCCAGGGGGAGAAGGACCGCCAGCGCACCACCTGGCTGGCGGAGGACGAAGAGGTGTGGGGCACCGACACCGGTGCGGTCAGCGGAGTGATCGGCCGCTGAACCGGCGGCCGGACCGGGCTCCGGACGACGCGTGACGACCCCACCGAGGAACGAGGAACAGAAAAGACATGTCGTACTCCTTCGAGGACCAACTCAACCAGGCCATCGCCTCGTTGGCGGAGCAGCAGGAGAGGCTGGCCGAGTCCACCCGCCGGATGCAGTCGATGACCGCGACCGCGACCAGCAAGGACCGGATGGTCACCGCGAAGGTCGGCCCGCAGGGTGAACTGCTCGCGCTGAGCTTCCACACCACCGCCTACCAGTCCATGGCCCCGGCCGAGTTGAGCGCAGTGCTCAAGGACGTCTTCAACGAGGCCAAGGCTCGGATGGGCGATCAGCTCACCGCCGAGATGCGCGGCTTCGAGGGCGTCGGCGAGACGCTGCGGATGGGCTTCACCGGTGAACGCGGTGACGAGGAGGACCTCTTCGGGGGCGGGGCGGGCCTGGACCTGGACGCACTGCTCGCCCCGCTCACCGCGATGCGCCCCGGCGCCGACCGGACCGCCAAGTCCCGCAAGCAGGAGGAGTTCAATGGCTAGGACGCTGCGCAAGGAAGAGGGCGCCAAGGAGGCGTTCAGCAACTTCGAGGACGTGGCCGCCCTGGTCAAGAAGATCCACGGGGAGGTGAAGGACATCAACGAGTGGAACGTCCAGGCCGGCGGCGGCGACGACATCGGCAAGCAGTACCACGAGAAGATCGACAAGCCGACCGCGGACCTCACCACGCTGACGGGCCAGATCTACAACAAGATCATGGCGATGTCCCAGCACGGCAAGGACACCGTCGACCTCCTGGACGCCACCGACGAGCACAACGTGGGCCTGGCGTGAGCCTCCGTCCGTAAACCCCCGGCCCCCGGGCACCACCGCCCGAACGCCCCCGTACCGCCCGAACCATCAGCCCCGCCTCCGGAGGCCCTGCGCCATGCCCCACTCCTCGGTCCACGTCTCCCCGGGTCTGGCGCAGTTCTTCCACATCATCAGCGGCATGCCCTGGCCGGAGTCCGACGAGGGGAAGCTGCGCGACGTCCGGGACGACTACCAGGCACTTGCCGAGGATCTGCCCAAGCTGAGCGGGCACATCCTCGACGCGGTGCAGAACTGCGACAAGCGGTTGGAGGGCGAGGCCGCCCAGGCGTTCCGCAAGGAGTGGGGCCGCTTCGTCAACACGGACGAGGCCAACGACCCGCTCCGCAAGGCCGGCGAACTCTGCACCCAGCTGGCCGAGTTGGCGGGCAAGGTCGCCAACACCGTCGAGTACACCAAGTGGATGGCGATCGGCCAGCTCATCCAGCTGCTCTTCGAGATCGCCCTGGCCATCGCCTGGTCCGTGTTCACCGGCGGCGGCTCGATGGTGGCGCTGGAGTTCAAGAAGATCCTGACCCGGCAGTTCCTGCTCTGGCTCGTCAAGAAGCTCCTCACGCTGATCGCCATGCACACCTTCGGCGGCATCGTCGGCGGCCTGATGCTGGACGCGATCATCCAGGGCATCCAGTTCCAGCACGGTGACCGCCACGAGTGGGACAAGGACCTCACCAAGCAGGCGGCGATCTTCGGCGCGATCAGCGGCGCGATCGGCGGACCGCTCAGCCTGCTGGGCATGGGACTGGGCAAGCTGCTCGGCCCGCGGCTGAGCAAGCTGTTCGTGGAGAGCGCCCTCAAGGACGTCATCAAGGGCCTGACCGGGGGCGTCGGCAAGGACCTGGCCGGCGGTGTGGCGGGCGGCGCGCTCAAGGGGATCGGCAAGGAGCTGGGGGAGGGCGCTGCGGCGGGCGCGCTCAAGGGGATCGGCAAGGACCTCGGAGAGGGCGTGGCCGGCGGCGCGCTCAAGGGCGCGGGCAAGGAGGCCGGCGAGGGCTTCGGCCGTCTGCTCGGCAACGAGGCGGCCGAGCGGTTCGCCAACGGCATCACCACCCTCCTCAAGGAGAACTCCCAGTACCTCGCCAAGGGCTTCAAGGGCGGGCGCAAGGTGGGCGCCGCGATGGGCCAGAAGTTCGTGCGCCAGCTCGGCGAGCTCTTCGAGAAGGAGCTCGGCCAGGAGATCGGCGAACAACTCGCCCGCGACATGGGCGAGCAGATCGGCAAGCAGTTCGTCCAGCACTCGCTCAAGACGGTGGCCAAGGAGAGCAGCCAGGAGGCGCTCAAGGAGGCCTTGGAGAACCTCGCCAAGGACAGCGGCAAGGTCGCCCTCACGCCCGAACTCAAGCTGCTGGTCGAGAAGATGCCCGAACTCGCCGGCGGCATCAACAAGATGGACAAGATGTTCCACCTCGGGGCAGTCCTGGGCAGCCAGTTCGAGTCGGGCATCAACCAGTACCTCACCGAGGGCATCTACAACACGATCTACAACGGCGAGTGGTCGGCCAGCGGGATGAGCTTCGTCGGCGGCTTCATGATGGCCGGCATGCGGCACATGATCATGGGCCTCGCCTCGCCGCTGACCCTGCGCTACGCGGACTTCGTCCGAGGCCTGGAGAGCTCGCGGATCACCGACGAGAACGGCGGGTTCTACGGCCCGACCCACCCGATGACCTTCCTGTCGGTGATCAGCAACATGGGCGGCCACGCGGCGCCCTTCCCGGTGCCCCGCCCCGGCCACATCGACCAGATCGGCGGTACGCGGCTGTCGGGCGGTGACGGCGCCTCGATCAAGTCCGACGGCGTCTCGATCAGGACCGAGGGCACCGGCTCGCTGTCCGGCTCCACCCTGCTGGACTCCGGCAGCCACCACCCGGAGGAGAACGGCGACGGCGTCCTCGCCGACCCCGCGGGCAAGAGCAGCTTCCACTCCTCGGTCGACGGCGGCTGGGACCCCAAGGCCCCGGTCCGGCCGGTCGAGACCCAGTCCCGCGGCGACGAGCGCAACGCCGCGTCCGGGCCGCCCAAGCCTCCGGCCGCGTCGGGAGGCCAGGGCGAGCGGGACACCGTCGTCCCGCCGCCCGTGCCGAGGAAGACGGACGGCGGGGCGGAGAACACCACCACCACCGGGGGCGGCCAGCGGAACGCGGACGGCGGAGCCAAGGCAGGCAACGGCGGCGAGCGCGGCAGCACCGCGACGGCCTACGCCGACGCCAACGGCCAGAGCGGCGCCGTCAAGCCCCAGGCACAGCCCAAGCCGGACCCGTCGCGCCGCACCACCGTCGTCGACGAGCACGGCGAGGCGCCCCTGCACGAGTCCACGACCACGCGCACCGGCGGCACCGTGAACGGCACCCAGCCGCAGCCGCAGGAGGGCGGCTCCCACCGCAGCCCGGCCGCCTCGCCGCCACCACCGCCGATCCGCACCAGCGCCGGCGGCCCCGGCGACGGCGCGGTGCCGGCCACCCCCAACCGCCCCGACCCGAACCACACCGATCCGAACCGCCCCGACCCCAACCACAGCGACCCCAACCGCCCCGACCCGAAGACTCCCCAGGGCCCGGGCCCCGACCCGCAGGTCCCGCCGCCGCCCGCCACCCCGCCGCGCGACCCGAAGCCCAACGGCCCGGGCCCCGACCCGCACACCCCTGACACCCCGCCGTCCTCCTCCGCCACCTCCGCCGGCCACCTCTACCACCAGGTCGACGCCCCCGAGCACGCCAAGGCGCCCGCCGGCGACGAACGGCGCACCGCCTGGCGGGACAAGCAGCAGTCCCTCGCCGACGACCACGACGCCCGGCTCGCCGAGGCCGAGCGGCAGGAGGCGGACCGCCGTGCGATCGAGGACCGGCTGACGGAGGGCGCCGCCCTCCTGCCCCGGGAGCTGCGCGCCCTGGTGACGCCCGACTCGCCGGTGTGGCGCCGGGCCGCGGAGACGATGCGGGAGGACCTCGAAGCGCGCCCGCACGAGCGGGAGGAGATCCTCGCCGGTGCCACGGACCGCCTGGAGCTGACCGGCGCCCGCGAACTCGCGCTCACCTTCGCCGTCGGCCGCTTCGAGCGGCTGCTGGCCGACCGCGGCCTGGGCCCGGAGCACTCCGGCGACCACACCCTCACCGGGATCCGCCGCGACGCCTCGGAGAAGTTCCGGGCCGAGGCCGAGCAGGACATCGCCCAGCTGTTCACCGCCCGCACCGACCTCACCCCCGAGCGCAACGCCCTGGCCGCCCGGGCCCTGGAGCGCCGCCTGCGCGAGGCCGGCCGGGAGCTGGACGTCCGCCAGGCGCGGGCCCAAGCGCTTGAGCAGGTCGACCGGGTGGTCGACGACGCCCACGACCGATGGTCGGCGGACGAGCTCTCCGACCGCGACCGCGCCCTGCTGGAGGCCGCCGGCCTGACCGGGGACGTCCGGCTGACACCCGAGGTCCGCGACCAGCTGGCCGAGGCCCTGCGGGAGCGGCTGGCGGACCTGCACGGAGGCGACGAGGGCCCCTCCCCGCGGATCGAGGAGGAGGGCGGCGAGGACCTCGCCCCCGTCGACCCGACCCGCCTGGGCCGCACCCGGCTCGAAGCCGACTTCCAGGAGGCCCTGGAACGCCACCGGGCCGGGCTGTCCCACGACTTCACCGTCCAGGCGGTGCGCGAGGCCGGGCTCAAGCGCTCCGCCGACGCGGTGGACGACGCCGCCGCGGCGTGGAAGGACACCGCCGCCGACCAGTTCGGCCCCGAGGCGCTGCGCGAACTCGGCCTGGCCGACGGCCCGTCCGCGCGCGCGGTGGCCGCCGCCCGCGCGGATCTGGCCCGCCGCGCCGACCGCCTGGTCGCCGAGCACACCGCCGCCGACCGCGACCCCGCCCACCTCAAGGCGGAACTGGACAAGCTCACCTCCCGGGCCGAGGCCAACCGCCTGCTGGCCCTGCACGGTGCCCGGGAGGAGGCGCTGCGCGCCGCCGAGGACAGCGCCCGGACCCATGTCCCGCGCGACCTGGGCGGCCCGGAGGGCGCTCCCGAGCACGCCCCCGAGCACGCCACCGAGCACGACGGCGACGCCGCCGCCTCCGTCGAGATGGCCCTGGGCCCGGTGCGCGGCACCCGCACCGACCGCACCGAACCGTCCGCTACCGACGCCGCCCGCCGGGTCCGCGAGGGCTACACCGAGCGCGTCCGCGCCGCCTTCGAGGAGACCTTCCGCGCCCTGCTGCGCGATCCGGGCGCCGACCACCGCGCCGAGCTGCCCGAACAGGTGGCCCGCTGGCGCGCCGAGCGCGACCGGCTGACCGAGGGCCTGGCGGAGCACGTCGCCTTCGAACGCGCCGTGCTGCCGGCCCGCGAGCGCGCCGCGGCCGGCTACGACCGGCTCGCCGAGGACCGCCGGGTGCCGGAGGCGGAGATCCGCAAGCTCAAGGGCGAGTACGGCGACGACTTCTTCGACGCCTACCGGGAGCACTGGGCGCCCGAGGACCTCGACGGCGAGCGCTGGCGCGGCCACGAGGCCACCCACGAGAACGTCTTCGGCCGCCGCCCCGAGCCCACGCCGGAGCCCTCGCGCGAGCCTGCGAACGAGTCTTCGCACGAGCCCGCGAACGAGTCCTCGCGCGAGCCGGAGCCGACCCCCGTACCCGAGGAGAAGCCCACCCAGGACACCCCGTCGGGCCCGCTCACCCGCCCCACCGACACCGCCTCCGACACCCCCGACACCGCCCCCAGGACGCCGGCCGCCGCACCGCCCGCCCAGCCGCCCGCCGTGCCGCCCACGGCCGTACCGCCCGCGGACCCGCGCCCGCTGCTGCCCGCCTCCGCCTGGGCCGACATCCGCACCCTCGCACCGTCCGCCCGCATGGACACCGTCCGCTTCGACGCCCGCGTGCGCGGCCAGGACAACCCGGGCGCCATCGCCGGCCCCAAGGTGCGCGAGCAGTACGAGAACCGGGTACGGCGCCCCGGCGGCCTGCCCCGCTCCCAGCGCAGCCTCGGCGACCTGCACGGCGCCGACACCGCGATCACCTACGACGTGCGGCGCTTCGAGGCCCAACCGGACCACTGGGTCACCGAGTTCACCCTGAACCTCCACCTCAAGGGACCGGACGGCAAACCCCTCCCCGAGGCCGCCGCCACCCGCGTGCTCGACCGCGCCCGCGCCGTCGTCGCCGACCGCTTCAACGAACGCCACCGCCTGCCCGGCGGCGACCAGGTCCACCTGCGCCTGGAGAGCGCCCCGAAGGCCGCCGGCGCGCACCAGAGCATCACCGTCCTGCCCGGCACCGGCCGCAGCGACCAGCTCCACTGGTACGACGGCAGCGCCCCCGGCGTGCTGCTGCACGAAGTGCTGCACTTCCTCGGCCTGCCCGACGAGTACGTCGAACCGGCCGCCAGGCCCGGCGACGCCTTCGCACTGCGCCGCCGCGACCGCTGGGCCGGCGAGAACGGCGTCATGGGCACCGCCGCCCACCGCGACGACTTCACCGTCCTGCCCCGCCACCTCCAGCGCATCGAGGAGGTCCTCCACTCGGGCCCCGTCCTGCGCGACCTGACCCACGGCCAGTACCTCACCCACCAGGAGAGCGAGGTGAGGTCCCCGGCGGCCGTCCATGACGAGCCGACCGTCGGAGAGCACCTCTCACACGGGGAACCGCCTGCCGCGCCGTTGCCTCCCGTCGACCCGACGGCGGTTGACGTGGCTCGCCGGCATCTCGGCGCCGCGTCGCAGAACCCGGTCCTGTTCGAGTACATGGGGTGGCTCAGGAACCGCGGTTTCACGAGCAAGCGTGACGAGGAAGGCATGATCAAGGACCGGGAGGGGCCGGACTACGAGTCGCTGCTGCTCGATGTGCAGAGGTTCCTCGACCATGCGCAGACGCTGCGTCCGGCGGGGGAGGGGCCGGGTCAGCCCCTGAGCGTGTACCGGGCGGTGAAGATGGATCCGCAGTCGCGTGAGCGGGAGTCCTTCACCGAGTTGTTGCCGGCGTCGACGTCGTTCAGTCGGGAGTTCGTGCAGGAGTGGATGTCGAACGGTGGTGGTGCGGACAACTACGCGTTGTTCGAGATCAAGGTGCCGTTGGAGCACCCGATGCTGGCGTTGTCGTTCCCGCCCGGTCACGTCCGGGCGGAAGGTGACCCGGCGCCGGTGAACGAGAACCAGTCGGAGGTGACGCTCGGTCCGTCCCGGCTGTCGGTGACCGGCCGTGACGACTCGGGCGGCTACCACGTCATCAAGGTCGACGCCTCACCGATGACGGTCGACGACATCCGAGGCGAGGTCGCCAACTGGTCCAGCGGCATGACGATGACGGAGGCCTTCCAGCGCTTCACCGACTTCTACACGTCGGAGTCGCTGCTCGCCGCCTACCCCAAGGACCTCGGGTCTCAGCACCGCATCACCGAGACGTGGTCGTCGGACGGCCTCACGAAGACCGTCAAGATCGAGTACCCGCACGAGAGCCTGCAAGGCCAGTACGTCCAGGTGGAGGTCCGGCACGAGGGCGAGTCCGTGTCGGTCACCCTGCGCACCACCGAGGACGCGGTCGAGGGCGACGAAGCCCCTGTGCGTATTCGGGCGGCCTACAGCGGCAAGACCATCGGGCAGGTATTCGGCAGCCTTCGCACTCGGAAGCTGCAGGAGAACTCCAGCTTCGAGTCGATCGAGCTCCCCTTCGACTGGTACGCCCCCGAGTTGACGGAGGGTAACGACCTCCATGAGATGGTCTCGGCGCCGTTGCCTGCGGTCGATCCGTTCGTGGTGGACCTGGCGCGTCAGCACCTCGATGCCGCGAAGCAGGACCAGGCCCTGTTCGAGTTCATGGGGCGGATCAAGGCGGGTGCGTTCACGAGTCGGCGTGACGACGAAGGCATGCTCAGGGTGCGGGAGGGGGAGCGCTACGAGTCGCTGTTGGTCGACGTGCAGCGGTTCCTGGACCACGCGCAGGCGTTGAACCAGGCCGGGACGCACCCGGCTGGGCAGTCCCTGAGCCTGTTCCGGGCGGTGAAGTTGGACGCCCGGTCGCGTGAGCGGGAGTCCTTCACGGAGCTGTTGCCGGCGTCGACGTCGTTCAGCCGGGAGTTCGTGCAGGAGTGGATGTCCAATGGTGGTGGTGCGGACAACTACGCGCTGTTCGACATCAAGGTGCCGTTGGAGCACCCGATGCTGGCGCTGTCGTTCCCGCCCGGCCATGCCAGGACGGAACACGACCCGCAGCCGGTGAACGAGGCGCAGTCGGAGGTGACGCTGGGCCCCAGTCGCCTGACGGTGACCGGCCGTGACGACTCGGGCGGCTACCACGTCATCAAGGTCGACGCCGAGCCCATGACGGTGGACGACATCCGCAGCGAGGTCGCCAACTGGTCCAGCGGCACGTCGATGGCGGACGCGTTCCGGGGCTTCGCCGACTTCTACAGCCCGGCTTCGCTGCGGGCCGCCTATCCCCACGACTTCAACCCGCAGCACCGCATCACGGAGACGTCGTCGCCGGACGGCCTCACCAGGACCGTCAGGATCGAGCACTCCCACCCGGATCTCAACGGGCAGTTCACCGAAGTGACGATCCGCCATGAAGGCGAATCCGTCTCGATCCTGTGGCGCTCCAGCGACGACACCGAGCCGCGCGAACCGATGCGCTACACCGCCGAGAACATCGGCGAGGTGAGCGGGAGCCTTCGCTCGCAGACGCTGACCGAGAACCCCAGCTTCGAGTCCCTCGACCTCCCTTGGGAGTGGTACAGCCCCGACTACGACTGGCACGACCCGGAGGCGGCGTCCGCGGAGGACGCCGACCACCACCTGACGGACCTCGACGGCGACGACCTCCACCAGCCTGCCGCCGCTCCGCCGTTGCCCGCCGCCGATCCGTTCGTGGTGGACCTGGCGCGCCAGCACCTCGATGCCGCGAAGCAGGATCAGGCCCTGTTCGAGTTCATGGGGCGGATCAAGGCGGGTGCGTTCACGAGTCGGCGTGACGACGAGGGCATGCTCAAGGTGCGGGAGGGGGAGCGTTACGAGTCGCTGTTGGTCGATGTGCAGCGGTTCCTGGACCACGCGCGGGCGTTGCGTCCGGCGGAGGAGGGGTCGGGTCGGTCCCTGAGCCTTTTCCGGGCGGTGAAGTTGGACGCCCAGTCGCGTGAGCGGGAGTCCTTCACGGAGCTGTTGCCGGCGTCGACGTCGTTCAGCCGGGAGTTCGTGCAGGAGTGGATGTCCAATGGTGGTGGTGCGGACAACTACGCGCTGTTCGACATCAAGGTGCCGTTGGAGCACCCGATGCTGGCGCTGTCGTTCCCGCCCGGACACGTCCGGGCGGAAGGTGACCCGGATCCCGTGAACGAGAACCAGTCGGAGGTGACGCTGGGCCCCAGCCGCCTGACGGTGACCGGCCGTGACGACTCGGGCGGCTACCACGTCATCAAGGTCGACGCCTCACCGATGACGGTGGACGACATCCGCAGCGAGGTCGCCAACTGGTCCAGCGGCACGTCGATGGCGGACGCGTTCCGGGGCTTCGCCGACTTCTACAGTCCGGAGTCACTGCGCGCCGCCTACTCCTTCGACTTCAATCCCCAGCACAGCATCACCGAGTCGTGGTCGCAGGACCGCCGCACGAAGACCGTCCGGATCGAGCACTCCCACCCGGACCTGAACGGGCAGTTCGCCGAGGCGACGATCCGGCACGAGGACGACGGGTCCGTATCGATCCGCTGGGGCACCAGCGACGACACCGAGCCGCGCGAGCCGATGGTCTTCAATGCCGACAACATCGGCAACGTCAGCGGCGGCCTTCGTTCGCAGACGCTGACCGAGAACCCCAGCTTCGAGTCCCTCGACCTCCCCGTCGACTGGTACAGCCCGGACTACGACTGGCACGAGCCGGAGGCGGCGCCCGCGGAGGACGCCGATCACCACCTGACGGACATCGACGGCAACGACTTCCACCAGCCCGCAGCTTCGCCGTTGCCCGCCGCCGATCCCCTCGCGGTGGACCTGGCCCGCCAGCACCTCGAGGCTGCGAACCAGAACCAGGCCCTGTTCGAGTTCATGGGGCGGATCAAGGCCGGTGCGTTCACGAGCCGGCGTGACGACGAAGGCATGCTCAGGGTCCGGGAGGGGGAGCGCTACGACTCCCTGCTGCACGACGTGCAGACGTTCCTCGACCACGCGCAGGCGCTGCGCCCGGCGGGTGAGCAGTCAGGGCAGTCAGGGCAGTCCCTGAGCCTGTTCCGGGCGGTGCGGATGGATCCGCAGTCCCGGGAGCGGGAGTCCTTCACCGAGCTGCTGCCCGCTTCGACGTCGTTCAGCCGGGAGTTCGTGCAGGAGTGGATGTCCAATGGTGGTGGTGCGGACAACTACGCGCTGTTCGACATCAAGGTGCCGTTGGAGCACCCGATGCTGGCCCTGTCGTTCCCGCCCGGCCATGCCAGGACGGAACACGACCCGCAGCCGGTGAACGAGGCGCAGTCGGAGGTGACGCTGGGCCCCAGTCGCCTGACGGTGACCGGCCGTGACGACTCGGGCGGCTACCACGTCATCAAGGTCGACGCCGAGCCCATGACGGTGGACGACATCCGCAGCGAGGTCGCCAACTGGTCCAGCGGCACGTCGATGGCGGACGCGTTCCGGGGCTTCGCCGACTTCTACAGCCCGGCTTCGCTGCGGGCCGCCTATCCCCACGACTTCAACCCGCAGCACCGCATCACGGAGACGTCGTCGCCGGACGGCCTCACCAGGACCGTCAGGATCGAGCACTCCCACCCGGATCTCAACGGGCAGTTCACCGAAGTGACGATCCGCCATGAAGGCGAATCCGTCTCGATCCTGTGGCGCTCCAGCGACGACACCGAGCCGCGCGAACCGATGCGCTACACCGCCGAGAACATCGGCGAGGTGAGCGGGAGCCTTCGCTCGCAGACGCTGACCGAGAACCCCAGCTTCGAGTCCCTCGACCTCCCTTGGGAGTGGTACAGCCCCGACTACGACTGGCACGACCCGGAGGCGGCGTCCGCGGAGGACGCCGACCACCACCTGACGGACCTCGACGGCGACGACCTCCACCAGCCTGCCGCCGCTCCGCCGTTGCCCGCCGCCGATCCGTTCGTGGTGGACCTGGCGCGCCAGCACCTCGATGCCGCGAAGCAGGATCAGGCCCTGTTCGAGTTCATGGGGCGGATCAAGGCGGGTGCGTTCACGAGTCGGCGTGACGACGAGGGCATGCTCAAGGTGCGGGAGGGGGAGCGTTACGAGTCGCTGTTGGTCGATGTGCAGCGGTTCCTGGACCACGCGCGGGCGTTGCGTCCGGCGGAGGAGGGGTCGGGTCGGTCCCTGAGCCTTTTCCGGGCGGTGAAGTTGGACGCCCAGTCGCGTGAGCGGGAGTCCTTCACGGAGCTGTTGCCGGCGTCGACGTCGTTCAGCCGGGAGTTCGTGCAGGAGTGGATGTCGAACGGCGGTGGTGCGGACAACTACGCGCTGTTCGACATCAAGGTGCCGTTGGAGCACCCGATGCTGGCGCTGTCGTTCCCGCCCGGACACGTCCGGGCGGAAGGTGACCCGGATCCCGTGAACGAGAACCAGTCGGAGGTGACGCTCGGTCCGTCCCGGCTGTCGGTGACCGGCCGTGACGACTCGGGCGGCTACCACGTCATCAAGGTCGACGCCTCGCCGATGACGGTGGACGACATTCGCAGCGAGGTCGCCAACTGGTCCAGCGGCATGACGATCCCGGACGCGTTCCGGCGCTTCACCGACTTCTACACCCCGGAGTCACTGCGCGCCGCCTACCCGCGCGACCTCACGGACTTCCACCGCATCACCGAGGAGACCTCGCCGGACGGCCGCACGAAGACCATCAGGATCGAGCACACCCACGAGCAACTGGCCGAACAGTTCGCCGAAGTGGCGATCCATCACGGCGGCGACGGATCCGTGTCGATCCGATGGAGCACCAGCGAGGACACCGAGCCGCGCGAGCCGATGGTCTTCAACGCCGACAACATCGGCGACGTCAGCGGCGGCCTGCGCTCGCAGAAGCTGACCGAGAACCCCAGCTTCGAGATGCTGGACCTGCCCTGGGACTGGTTCGACTACACCGCGCCCATGCCGGAGGACATCGGGCAGCCGCTGTCGGCCTTCGGCGGTGGCGCCAAGGGCTGGCGGATCGGCGAGGCCGACATGCCGCAGGCGGAGCGCGACGCGCTGGCGCACTTCCCGGAGCAGCCCGGGGTGTTCGTCGTCCCCGTCCACACCGACGAGGCCACCGGGCGGCCGGTCTGGCCCAACGGGCCGGACGGCACGCTGTCGGCGTACCAGACGGCGGGTGTCCTGGCCCGCCTCCGCCGGGCGGGGATCTGGAACGGCACCGACACCGTGCAGTTCGTGGCCTGCAACCTGGGCCGCGGGCCGGGGCGCGAGTTCGTCGACGAGGTGATGCTCCGGCTCAAGGAGCTGGACCTGGGCCCGCGGGCGCTGGCCGCGACCGGCCCGGTGTACTTCGCCCCGCGGCGCGAAGGCGGCCCGGGGCACCTGGTGGTCGCCTCCGACATCGGCTTCACCGAGAGCGGCCACCCGGTCATGGTGGGCGGTGACCACTGGTTGGAGTTCCAGGCGGTCCGGGACGGCGACTCCGGTCAGATCCACGTCCAGGTGGAGGAGCGCGGGGCCCACCGGGCGCCGGACGGCTCCTTCCACGACCACCCCGAGGGCTACGGCCTGGTGGAGTCGATAGCACCGGAGCACCGCAACCCCCAGGCGGTGAAGTACGCGGAGCCGACCCCCGAGCAGGCGGCAGCCGCAGTGGCGCTGTCAGTGGACCACCTGACCGCAGCCCCACCCGACAGTCCGCTGCGCACATTCATGGGACAGATCAAGAACGGGGTCTTCACCAATCTGCGCAACCCGGAGGGCAGGCTCTTCCAGCGGGAGGGCACGGTGACCTTCGACAAGATGATGGGCAATCTGCGGACGTTCTACAACCACGCGGAGCGCCTGCGCCCCCCGGAGGGACATCCGGGCGCCGAGGGAACCGTGCTCCTGTACCGCGCGGTGCGGATGGAGCCGCAGACCCGGCAGCAGGAGAGCTTCACCGACGTCCTGCCCTCCTCCACCACCTACGACCGGGCGTTCGCCCAGGGCTGGATGTCGAACCCCGACCGCTACGCGCTGTTCGAGATCCAGGTGCCGCTGTCCCACCCCATGCTGGCGCTGTCCTTCCCGCCGGGGCACGCCGCGGCGCACGGCCACTTGGACGAGGTGAACACGACCCAGTACGAGGTGACGCTCGGCCCGAGCCGACTGACGGTGACCGGCCGGGAGGAGGACGGCCCGTTCCACGTCATCCGGGCGGAGGCTGAGCCCATGACGCTCCACGACGTCCAGGAGACGATCGCGGGCTGGGTGAACGAGACCCCCGTCAGGGAGGTGTTCGACCTGTTCGCCGTTTTCTACAGCGAGGAGGCGCTGCGCGCGGCCTTCCCCGAGAACCTGCGGGCCGACTTCCGTGTCACCGAGCACCTGTCCGCGGACGGGCGGGAGAAGACGGTCGAGATCACCTCGACCCACCCGAAGCTGACCGGCCAGAACGCGACGGTGCACCTGCGCCTGGAGGAGGGAGAGAACGGGAACGAGACCCTCCTGTTGCGGACCCACAACACCGAGGACGCCGGCTGGGGCGATCCCCCGTTGGAGTTCCAGTACACGAGAGAAACCCTGCACGAGGTGGTCAACGACCTGCGGGCAGGCACGCTGGCCAAGATAGCCCCCTTCGACACGATCAACCTCCCGAGCGGCTTCCTGTGGACCGACCCGGTGCCGAAGGCGGGCGAAGTCGGCGCGCCGCTCAGCGCGTTCGGCGGCCCCGGCAACGGCTGGTGGCTCGGCCACCCCGAGCCGTCGGCGGCGGAGCGGTACGCCCTGGCGCGCTTCCCCGCGCAGGACGGCGTGTTCACCCTGGCCGTGCACACCGACCCCGACACCGGCCTGCCGCTGCCGCTCGGCACCGACCCCGAAACCGGCGAGCCGGTGGAGCTGACCGAGGACCGGCTCGTCGGGATCCTGGCCGGACTGCACCAGGGCGGTGTCTGGAACGGCACCGACCGGCTGCAACTCGTCTCCTGCAACCTCGGGCGGGCGCCCGGGCTCGAGTACACCACCGAGGTGATGCGCCAGCTCGGCCTGGCTGACCTGGGCAGCAGCGCACTGGTCGCCACGGGCCCGGTGTACTTCACCCCGCGCGTGGACGGCACGGACGGTCCCGGGCACCTGGTGGTCGCCTCCGCCGTCGGCTTCACGGCCGACGGCCACCCGGCCGTCGTCGCCGGCGGGCACTTCCTGGAGGTCGAGCGGCCCACGGCCGAGGGCCAGGCGCCCGTGATCGTCGACCGCGGCGCCCACCTGCCCGCCCCCGTCTACCCGGACCGCGACCGCGACCGCCCCGAGGGCTACGACAGCGCCGCCCCGGGCACCCTCCACCCCGACCGCGAACCGGAGGGCGCCCTGGCTTTCGCGAACAAGAAGAAGACCACCAAGACCGCTCCGCCCGAGACCACCGAGTCCGCTTCCCCTGAGACCAC
Organism: Kitasatospora sp. NPDC059160; assembly: GCF_042755465.1. Taxonomy (NCBI): domain Bacteria; kingdom Bacillati; phylum Actinomycetota; class Actinomycetes; order Kitasatosporales; family Streptomycetaceae; genus Kitasatospora; species Kitasatospora sp. NPDC059160. The sequence continues at coordinate 58,827 of NZ_JBHZCN010000030.1, forward strand.
CAACTCCGCCGAGCGGATCGCGGACGTGCTGTCGGGCGGGCAGCGGTCGGCCGAGGCGCAGGAGGTGGCGAAGCAGCCGGAGGGAACGGTGGCGAAGGGCAAGGAGAGGGCCGATGAACCGAAGCCGGTTCCGGCGGCGGAACCGGACCCTGACTCCGTGGCCGCGGCGACGGTGGTCCTGAAGGACTCACTCCTCCAGCAGCTCTTCACCGGCACCGACAAGAGCCTGACCTACGCCGTCATCTCCCTGGCGCTGAAGGGCGACAAGAGCTGGGAGACGGCCGCGGCCGTCACCAACGGCCATGACGAATCCATCAACGACAGCCGCTCGCTCCAGGCCGCCGACCGGTGGGCGAAGGAGAACGGCTTGCCGACACAGCGCTACGACGCCGAGGTGAAGGGCCTGGCGAAGGCGTTCCAGCAGATGAAGGAGTGGGGCTTCGAGCAGGTCCCCCATCCCTCTGGAAAGCCGCCGGAGAAGGCGGTCTCCCGACAGCCGGGCGCCGGACTGCCCGCCCAGCCCGAGGGTGTCCTCACCGTGCTCTCCTCCCGAGGCACGTGCGCCAGCTGCAAGTCCGTCGTCAAGGACTTCCAGGAGGCGTTCCCGGGGGTCGGCGCCTACGTGGGGTACACGATCGCCGCCGGGCAGAAGTCGACGCTGTCGAACCAGCCCCGCACCTACCACAGGGGCGGCAAGGACGTGGAGGGCGTCATCGAGTACGGGTGGAATGACGTGGCCAGGCTCAACTCCACCAGCGCGTACGTGCCCAAGGGGAAGGACATCGCCTTCAGGTACTTCCCCGCGAAGAACGACGAGGCCGCCTGGGCCCGGCGGCTCGAGGAGCGGGCGGCCGAGCAGGAGGCGGCGGCGCGACGGGCGGCCGAGGAGGCGGTGCGGGCGGCCGAGGCCAATGCCACGAGCGTGGTCGACCAAGGGATCAAGCCGGCGCCGGCCAGGCAGGTCACGGAGTTCGCCAAGACCTACAAGGGGAAGCCCGAGGACTTCGTCAAGGAACTGGACAAGGTCATGAAGAAGGGCATCATGGCGTGGAAGCCCAGCGCCGAGGTACAGGCCGCCCTCCTGCTCTGGTACCAGAAGGACCCCAGGCCCGACCTCAAGGGCAGTACCGCCTGACCGGCGGAACGGCCACCGGGTGAACGCCGCCCGCGCCCGGAGCCGTTGACCGGGTGAGGGCGCCCCGGTGCGGGGCCACGAGAGCGGGAGCACGACGCGTGGAACAGCAGCAAGGGCAGGCGGCGGAGCCGGAGTTCCGGCTGGCGGCGGTGTTCGGCACGGTCGACCCGGTGGCCGGGCCCGGTTTCGCGCCGGACCACCCGCTGGTGCGCGACGCCGGGCAGCGGGCCGCCCTACTGGCGTACCTGCGGTCCGGCGCGGAGGTGCTGGTGACGCCGATGCTGATGGACGACGTCTTCGACACCTCCCGCCGGGGCGCCGTCCCTATGAACTACCGCACCGACGGCGAGTGGATCTGGACCGACACCGTCGCCTACTACCTGGAGGAGTACGACCTCGCGCCCGAGCCCGGGCTGCTCGCGCACCTGCTCGGGCGCACCGGGCCGTGCCCGCAGCCGTCGCCGCAGGCCCTCGGGCGGGCGGTGGACTTCGTGCTGAAGCCGCCCCGCCAGGACGAGCCGGCCTGGAGCCTGGAGATCGGCTGAACCCGACGCGACGTGCCGTCCGTCGGTCTGGGGGAGGGGCGGTTTTCGCCGCGCGGCGGTTCGGCCGCGCGGGGCGGCCCCGTCGGGCGTCGTCCAAGGCCAGGGAGCGTGGGTGGGCAGGGAACGTAGTGCGCGGGGAAACGGGTCCTCCGTCGGGGGCATCCAGCTGCCCGCGGTGGCCTGGGAGGTGCCGGAGCCGGCCGCCGAGGCCGGGAAGGCGGGCGTGGCACCGGCCGCCGTCGAGGCGGGAGCTGCGGCGGTGGGAGCCGCCGGTGCGGTGCCCGAGGTCAGGGAGAGCGGCGCGACGGCGGTGGAGGCCGCCGGCCAGGCCCGCCCGGGCGTGACCGCCGCGCCCGCGCCGGCCGCCGCGACCGAGGAGGAGGCCGCCGGGCGGCGCATCCCCAAGCCGATGGTGGCCGCCGCGGTGATCGCGGGCCTGGTGCTGGTCGGGGTGCCGCTGGGCATCGCGGGCTTCGGCGGGGACGGCCCCGGCACCCCCGGCGCCGACGGGCCGCCGCCCGCCGGCTTCTCCGCGCCCGACGGCGGCGGCAACGGCTACGTCCCCGGCGCCGACGCACCCGGCAACCCGCCCGGCGACCAGCCGCTGCAGCCCGGCCAGCCCGCTGAGCCGGGCCAGCCCGGCCAGCCGGCCGGCGCCCAGCCCGGTGAGGGCGCGGTGGTGCCCGCTGCGGCGGCCGCCGGGGCCGCGCTGCCCGGCATCGCCGCCGGCCAGGGCACCCCGGGCACCGATCATGCCGCCGCCGGCGCGCCCGCCGCACCCCAGGGCGGCGGCCAGAACACCGCTCAGAACAGCGGCCAGGGCGCGGGCCAGGGCGCGGGGCAGGGCTCCGGCCAGGGCGGCGGCGCACCGCAGACCCAGCCGCAGCCCCCCGCCAAGGCCCAGCAGCCGGCCCCGCCCCCGGACAAGCCCACCCAGCCCGCCCCGCCGCCCGCGCCCATCTACCACGGCGTGGCCGGCCCGGGCTGCGGCGGATCCACCTCCATGCAGCAGAACGGCTGGTACGACGACGGGCAGAAGGGCTGGCGCAAGAACTCCGGCGGCTACAGCGGCGACGGCTGCTCGGGCGGCTTCACCTCGATGCCGATGTCGGGCGCCGCCAACAAGGACGACAGCAGCAACTCGGTGGTGTGGACCTTCAACACCGGCTCGCTCACCACCGGCAGCTGCCGCCTGTCGGTCTACGTCCCGAACAACGGCGACATCAAGGCCGTCGGCGGCGCCCCGACCTACTACACCGTGCAGGGCCAGTCGTTCAACGTGAACCAGACCTCCTCCCGCGGCCAGTGGGTCCCGGCGGGCACCTTCCCGCTCAGCGGCGGCCGGATCGCCGTGGTGATGCACAGCCGGGGCCAGGACTGGGTCGGTGACAGCGTCAAGACCTACGCCCACCACGCCGCCTCCGCCGTCAAGGCCGACTGCACCGGCTGACCCCGGCCCCGCACCCCCCGTACGGACCCCGTACGAACCCGCACGACCGAGCACCACCGGCACCACAGCCACGAACGACGGAGGAGAACGCCCCATGACCCGCCATGTGCTGACGGTCGGTGCGGAGCCGCGCGAGGGCGGCTACCGCACGATCGGCGCCGCCCTGGAGGCGGCCCGCAGCGGAGCGGTGATCAGCGTCCGCCCCGGCCGCTACGACGAGAACCTGGTGATCACCAAGATGGTGACCATCACCGCCGAGGAGGCCCGCGGGAGCGTGCGCATCTCCCCGCGCCGGGGCGCCGTCGTCCAGGTCGTCGCGGAGGCCGTCCAGCTCACCGGCCTGGTCCTCCAGGGCCAGGACGAGGAACTGCCCACCGTCGACGTCCCGCGCGGCCAGGCCGCCCTCCAGGACTGCGAGGTGGTCGGCAACTCCTGGACCGCCGTCCTCACCCGCGGCCAGGGCTCCCTGGCCATGCGCGGCTGCCGGGTCGTCAACCCGGCCGGCGCCGGCATCGTCGAGACCTCCACCGGCACCAGCGTCATCGAGGACTGCACCATCGAACACCTCGGCAGCTCCGCCGTCGTGATCGGCGAACGCGCCAACCCCGTCGTGCGCAACTGCGTCCTGCGCGACGCCCGCGGCAACGGCGTGTGCGCCAACGGCGAGGGCCGCGGCTCCATCGAGGACTGCGAGATCTCCGCCACCGACAAACCCGGCATCGCCCTGGAGGAGCACAGCACCACCCGGGTCCTGCGCACCACCGTGCGCGACGTCGCGATCGGCGTCTACGTCAGCTCCACCGCCCAGGTCCTGCTGGAGGACTGCACCCTCGACACCACCCGCGGCCACGGCCTGGTCCTGGCCGGCGCCACCGACCCGCTGGTGCGCCGCTGCCGCACCGCCCGCACCAAGGGCCACGGCATCCACGTCACCGGCCGCTCCCGCGGCCGCTTCGAGGAGTGCCAGGTCGCCGACGCCCAGGGCACCGGCGTCCTGGTCGACGAGTCCTCCAGCCCGGTCCTGACCCGCACCACCGTCACCGCCGGCGCCGGCGACGCCGTCGACCTCACCGGCGAGAGCGCCGCCGAGTTCGACCGCCTGGAGGTGCGCGGCGCCGCCGGCAGCGGCGTCGTCGTGCGCGACGGCGCCAACCCGCTGCTGCGCCGCCTGGACGTCGCCGAGGTCGGCGGCCACGGCGTCGAGGTGCTGCGCGAGGGCCGCGGGCGCCTGGAGTCCTGCCTGCTGCGCACCGGCGCGCGCGCCGCCCTGCGGGTCTCCGACGGCGGCAACACCCAGGTCGGCAACACCACCGTGCGCGGCACCACCACGACCACCGGCCCCGCCGGGGCGGCCGGCGCGGGGGTCAACGGCGTCGAGATCGGCCCCGGCGGCCTCGCCTCGCTGCGCGACTGCGACATCGCCGACTGCACCGGCGACGGCCTGCTCGTCGAGGACGACGGCGAACTCACCGCCGCCCGCACCCGCGTCCACGGCAACCGCCGCCACGGCGTCCTGCTCGCCGTCGGCTCCCGGGCCGCCCTGACCGGCTGCGAACTGGCCGACAACGCCCGCGACGGCCTGCGGGTGGACTCCGAGGAACCCGTCCGCGTCACCGGCTGCACCGTCACCGGCAACCGCGGCTCCGGCCTGCGCCAGAGCAGGCCCGGCACCCGCCTGGCGGTCACCGAGCTCACCAGCCGCGACAACGCCCACGCCGACAGCCACGGCAGCGCCCAGGCCCGCCCCGGCGCCACACCCGGCACCCGCCCCACCGGCGCCGCCCCCACCGACGGCGACGCGTACGGCGACGGCGACGGCTACGGACCCGGCGACGGCTACGGGCAGGGCGACGGACACGGCGACGCGTACGGGCCCGGCGACGCGTACGGCGACGGCCGCGAGAGCGCCCCCGGGCCCTACGGCGCCGCCACCGAACCCCTGCCACCGGACCCCGAGGGCCCCCAGGCGGCCCTCCAGACCCTCGTCGGCCTGGAAGGCGTCAAGGAACAGGTCGCCACCCTGGTCAACCTCAACAAGCTGGCCCGGCGCCGCGAACAGGCCGGCATGCCCGCCCTCCCCATGGGCCGGCACCTGATCTTCGCCGGGCCGCCCGGCACCGGGAAGACCACCGTCGCCCGCCTCTACGGCAGCATCCTGGCCGAACTCGGCGTGCTGCGCAGCGGGCACCTGACCGAGGTGGCCCGGGCCGACCTGGTCGCCGCGATCGTCGGCGGCACCGCGATCAAGACCACCGAGGTGTTCACCGAGGCGCTCGGCGGCGTGCTGTTCATCGACGAGGCCTACACCCTGTCCGCCGGAGGCGGCGGCACCGGCCCCGACTTCGGCCGCGAGGCCATCGACACCCTGGTCAAGCTGATGGAGGACCACCGCGACGACATCGTGGTGATCGTGGCCGGCTACTCCGAGGAGATGCGCGAGTTCCTCTCCTCCAACCCCGGCCTGGCCTCCCGCTTCAGCCGCACCGTCGAGTTCCGCAACTACTCGCCGCAGGAACTGGTCACCATCGTCCAACGGGCCGCCGCCGCCCACGGCTTCGACCTCGCCGAAGCCACCAGCCAGGCCCTGGAAGCGCACTTCACCCGCATGCCCAAGGGCGCGGACTTCGGCAACGGCCGCGCCGCCCGCAAGGTCTTCGAGGAGATGGTCGACCGCCAGGCCTCCCGGCTCGCCGCCCTGGCCGAGGTCACCGACGCCGACCTGCCGCTGCTGCTGCCCGAGGACCTCGGCGCCGAGGCCGTCCGCGCCCCCGCCCCCGGCACCGACGGCGGCAGCGACCTGCTCGCCCGACTGCGCGCCATGGTGGGCCTGAGCGCCGCCAAGGAACAGGTCGAGAACCTGGTCAACCTGATCACCCAGGCCCGCCGCCGCGAGGAGGCCGGCCTGCCCGTCGCCAGGATCAGCCATCACCTGGTCTTCGCCGGTCCGCCCGGCACTGGCAAGACCACCGTCGCCCGCCTCTACGGCGCCCTGCTCGCCGAACTCGGCGTCCTGCCCACCGGCCAGCTCGTCGAGACCGCCCGCGCCGACCTGGTCGGCCGTTACATCGGCCACACCGCCCAGCTCACCAAGGACGCCTTCGAACGTGCCCGCGGCGGCGTGCTGTTCGTCGACGAGGCCTACACCCTCACCCCGCGCGGCGGTGCCGCCTCCGGCGACTTCGGCCAGGAGGCCGTCGACACCCTGATGAAGCTGATGGAGGACCACCGCGACGAGGTCGTGGTCATCGTCGCCGGCTACGAGGACGAGATGCGCGGCTTCCTCGCCTCCAACCCCGGCCTGGCCTCCCGCTTCCCCCAGCAGATCGCGTTCGACCACTACAGCGCCGACGAACTCGTCACCATCGTCGCCCGCCAGGCCGAGGACGCCGGCTACCTCTGCGCCCCCGAGACCCTCACCGCGCTGGCCGCACTGTGCGCGGCCGTGCCCCGCGACCGCAACTTCGGCAACGGCCGCTTCGCCCGGCAGACCCTGGAGGCCATGGTCACCCGTCAGGCCGGACGTCTGGCCCGCCTGGAGATCGGCGACGTGTCCGAACTGAGCCTGCTGCTGCCCCAGGACATCCCCGCCCTGCTGCAGGGGAGCACGGTGTGAGCGCCCGCCGCACCGCCGGCACCCTCACCGCCGGGGCTCTCGCCTGCGCGCTGGCCGCCGTCCCGGCCGCCGCCGCCGCTCCGGCCGCGGCGGCCCCCGGCGACCCCTCCGCCCTGCCCGTCATCGCCCAGAACCGCCCCGCCACCCGCCCCGGCGACTGCCTCAGACCCTCCGACAAGGGCACCGACCGCACCCCCTGGGCCCAGGCCTTCCTGCGCCCCGAAGCCGCCTGGCCGCTCAGCCGCGGCGCCGGAGTGACCGTCGCCGTCGTCGGCTCCGGCGTCGACGGCGCCTCCGGCGTCCTGGGAGAGCGCCTGGTACCCGGCCCGCGCGAGTACGGCACCGGCGACTCCACCCGCGACTGCGTCGGCCACGGCACCTTCCTCGCCGGACTGATCGCCGCCCGTCACCAGGACGGCACCGGCTTCGCCGGCATCGCCCCCGAGGCCCGCATCCTCGCCGTCGCCGTCACCGACGACACCGGCACCACCACCCCCGCCCTCCTCGCCAAGGGCATCCGGGACGCCGCCGACGCCGGCGCCCGCATCATCGCCTCCGCCCTGCCCCTGCCCGCCGGTGACACCGCCCTCGACGACGCGCTGCGCCACGCCGACACCAAGGGCGTCCTGGTGATCGCCCCCGCCACCCCTGACCAGGGCGGCGCCAACGCCAACGTGCCCTCCGCCCCGCCGCAGGTCCTCACCGTCGCCGCCCTGGCCCCGGGCGGCGGCGCGGCGGCGACGGGCGCGGACGGGAGCACGCGGACGGGGACGACGGGGACGGGGACGGGGACGAGTGTCGGCGTGGCCCCGGCCGGCACCGCTGCCGGCGCCGGTACCGCTGCCGGTACGGGCGCCGCCGGTGCCCGGGTCGATCTGAGCGCCCCGGGTGAGGCCATGATGAGCACCGGACCGGCCGGCAAGGGCTACTTCACCGCCAGCGGCCCCAGTTTCGCCACCGCCGTCGTCGCCGGTACCGCCGCCCTGCTCCTCGGCCACCACCCCGACCTCGACCCGGCCCACCTGCGCGAGCGCCTCGAAGCCACCGCCTACCACCCCGGCACCGCCCTGCCCGACCCCCGCCTGGGCTACGGCACCGTCGACCCCCTCGCCGCCCTGACCGCCACCGTGCCCAGCGCCGCGGCCGCCCTCCCCGCCCCGCGGGCCGCCCTCCTGGCACCCCCGCCCCCGGACCCCGCCCCGGGCCGGGCTGCTGTGGTGGCTGTCGTTGTGCTGTCCACTGTCACCGTCACTGTGGGTCTGGCCGTCGTGTGTGCGGCCGCTCGCCGTCGTGGGTGGCGTCCGGGTCGTTGGCAGGTCTGACCCGGTGTCACGGCCGCGTCTGTTGTTTTCAGTCCGTGTGTGCCGTGTGTGCGGGGCGGTGGTGGGTGGCTCGGGCCTTTGGCTTCTTCCCGGTGTTTGTTCCGTCGGTGTTCTGCCGGCGGCAGAACACCACCGGGTCCGGGCTCGAGGATCACTACTGTCCGGTTCCATGGGGACGATTGCGACGCGTGCGGTCGCGTACCCGGCGGACGGTTTGACGATGATCGGCCACCTCGCTCTCCCGGCGGGTGTCGACCGCCGGCCCGCGGTGCTGCTCGGACCGGAGGGCATGGGGCTCGGTGACGTCGAGCGCCGCCGGGCCGAGGCACTCGCCGGGCTGGGGTATGTGGCGCTGGCCTTCGACCTCCACGGCGGGCGCTATGTGGGCGCCCCTGAGGAGATGCCGGCCCGGTGCCTGCCGCTGCTCGCCGATCCGGACCGGATGCGGGGCATCGGCCGTGCCGGGCTCGACGTGCTGCGCGGCGAACCGCGGACCGACCCCGACCGGATCGCCGCCGTCGGTTACGGCACCGGGGGCGCCGTCGCCCTGGAACTGGGGCGCGACGGCGCCGCCCTGCGCGCGATCGGGACGGTCGACGCGTTGACCACGGGCCGGCCGGGCGGGGCGGCGCGCATTCGCTGCCCGGTGTGGGCCGGGGTCGGGTCGCAGGACCCGATCATGGCGCCCGCGCAACGGGACGCGTTCACCGCTGAGATGCAGGCCGCGGGTGTCGACTGGCGCCTGACGGTCTACGGCGGCGCCCTGCACGCCTTCCACCACCCCCCGGTCGACCATGCCACGGTCCCCGGCGTCGGCTACCACCCGCGGCACGCGCAGCGAGCCTGGCGCGACGTCGTCGACCTGCTCGCCGAGTGCCTGTCCGTGCCGGAGGCCCAGGGGGCATGACCCGGGCGGACAGCCTGGCGCCGAGGCCACGACGATCACTGGTCCGAGTGTTTTCGGGACGGCGGTGGAGCCTTGGCGTGCGGTGCGAGCCGTTCGCGCGACTGTCGCGCTTCTGAGGGCCCGGCCCCCGACGCCCACCCGAGTCGAAGAACCGCCGCCCCGCGACCCGCCACGCCGTGGGCCTGCTCCCGTCACCGGCGGGCCGTGCCGCGGACCGGCCCACCACGAGGCCGGTACCGAACCGCGCCGGATCGATCACACGCCCAGGCCGTGGCGCCCGCTGCCACGCCTGGCACGCTTGGCACGCGGGCACGCCTGGCGCGTGGGCCGATGGGTAGGTGGGCCGACGGGCGGTGGCACCGTTGCGTGACCGTGTCCGTGGCCCGGGCCGGGGGGCGGTTCCGGTCCGTGCCGGTCCGTCCCGTCGGGGTCCGTGGTGTCGGGCCCGGTGGTGGCTGGTCAGGTGTTGGTGGGGTGGATGCCTTCGGTGACGTGGGCGGCGAGGTGGAGGTAGGCGCGGCGGGTGCGTGGGTGCAGGCGGGTGGGGTCGAAGGTGGCGCCGAGGGCGAGGTGTTCGTCGAAGGGGAGGAGGAGGGCGGCGCGGGAGCGTTGTCGGAAGTGGGTGAGGAGGTCGTCGGTGTTGATCGTGCGGTTCTTGGCGCGGATGCCGGAGATGAGGGTGATGCTGCGTCGTGCGAGGTCGTGGTAGCCGTTGGCGTGCAGCCAGTCCAGGGTGGTGTCGGCGCCGCTGGCGCCGTCGACGCTGGTGGTGGCGGTGATGACGAGTTGGTCGGCGAGGTCGAGTACGGCGTTCATCGAGTCGTGCAGCAGGCCGGTGCCGCAGTCGGCGAGGACGATCGGGTACTGGCGGGCGAGGAGGTCGACCAGTCGCCGGTAGTCCTGGCCGCCGAAGGTGTCGGCGACGGTGGGGTCGGTGTCGTTGGCCAGGACCTCCAGTCCGCTGGGGGTCAGCGAGGTGAAGCGGCGGATGTCCATGTAGCCGGTGATGGAGGGTGCGGCCGCGAGCAGGTCCTGGACGGTGGCGGGGCTCTCGCGGCGGATGCGCCGGCTCAGGGTGCCGGTGTCCGGGTTGGCGTCGACGGCGACGACCTTGTCGGAGCGGGTCTGGGCGAGGACGCTGCCGAGCCCGAGTGTCGCGGAGGTCTTGCCGACGCCGCCCTTGAGGCCGATGACCGCGATCCGGAAGGAGCGGTGCAGCGGGGTGCGGATGAGGGCCTCCAGCCGTTCCCGTTCGCGCTGCTCGCCCCGGCCCAGGCCCAGCCCGGCGCCCAGGCCGGCGCCCAGCAGCCGGGGGCGCCGGGCCGGGGCGGGCGGGGCGGCGACGGGCGCCGGCGCGGCGACGGGCGCCGGTACCGGTACCGGTGCGGGGGCGGGCAGGGGCGGGGCGTACGGCGGGGGAGGCGGCGCCGGGAGGGCGGGCGTCGCGGGTGTGGCGGGTGTGGCGGGTGCGGGTCGGGCCTGCGGGGGGATGAGCACCGTGCCCAGGGAGTCCAGGGGGCGTCGCCAGTCGGGTTCGGCCGGGCGGGCCGGGGGCAGGAGCCCGTAGTCGGGGGAGAGGTCCCGTTCCGGGCCCCGTCCCAGCCGCCGCACCTGCTCGATGACCGTGTGGTCCGCCGCCACGCTCCGCCTCCTTGTCGCCACGCCGCCACCGCGCCGGTGCCGTACGGTCCCCCCACCTGGCACAACGGGGCGGGCTGCCGTGACCGTTCACCGCCGGGCACGCCGGGCACGCCGGGCACGCCGGGCAGGCCGGGTGCGCCGGGCTCGCCGGGCTCGCCGGGTGCGGCGGGTGCGGCGGGGGCGGTCAGGGCAGCGGGAGTTCTCCGGCGGCCGCCACCAGGGCGGGCAGCTCGCGCATGTCGTCGAAGGTGCGGGTGCCGGGGCCGGTCAGCCGGTGGGCGGGGGTGAGGCCGCCGTGGAAGCCCAGCGAGCGCATCCCGGCCGCGCGGGCGGCGGCGACCCCGTACGTGCTGTCCTCCACCACGAGGCAGGCCCCGGGCGCGACGCCCGTGGTGGCGGCGGCGTGCAGGAACAGGTCGGGGGCGGGCTTGCCGTGCGCGACGTCCTCGGCGCTGAACACCCGCCCCTGGAAGCGGGCCAGCAGCCCGGTCCGCCCCAGGGTGCGGCGCAGCCGGCCGTGACCGGAGGAGGAGGCCACGCAGTCCCGTACGCCGGCCCGCGCCAGCTGTGCCAGGGCCTCCACCACCCCGTCCACGGGGGTGAGTTCGGCGGCGAACGCCTCGTCGTACAGGTGCTGGAAGGCCTCCTCCCAGCCGGGTTCCAGCGGCACGCTCGCGTGCGCCTGCAGCTCGGCGCTCATGTGGGCGTGGCTGCGGCCGACGAAGCGCTCCACGATCTCCGCCTCGGACAGCGGCCAGCCGACCGCCGCGCACACCTGCGCGTCGATCCGCACCGCCAGGCGCTCGCTGTCCAGCAGGACGCCGTCGCAGTCGAAGATCACCAGTTCGATGGGTGTGGGCATGGCCGCCACCCTAGGGCGTGTCTGACAGTTCCCGCCGGGCGCGCGACGCTCCCCCAGCCTTCGGCCGGGAGGTACCCCCAGGGCACAAGCGCGCCTCGCCGCGTTGTCGTCGGTCGCCGATGGCCCCCAGCCTTCGGCCGGGAGGCGCCCCCACCGCATGGACTCCCTCCTCCGCCTTGCGATGCACGCACCCCGACGCCGCGCGCTGATCCGACGCGAATTGTCAGACACGCCTAGGGACTGTCCGACGATCTGATCGTTGCTCTGGTCATGGGGCGGGGAGATCTGACCGGGGACGAGTGGATGCGGCTTGAGCCGCATCTGCCGAAGTCCGGTGGTCGCGGCGGGCGTTGGTGCGACCACCGGCAGGTGATCAACGGGATCCTGTTCCGGGTCCGCACGGGAGTGCCCTGGCGTGATCTGCCGGAGCGGTTCGGGAGCTGGAAGACCGTCTACGAGCGGCATCGGCGCTGGTCCGCGGATGGGACCTGGGACAGGATCCTTCAGGCCGTGCTGGCCGACGCCGACGCTCAGGGGCAGGTGGACTGGAGCATGGTCAGCGTCGACTCGACCTCATGCCGAGCTCACCAGCACGCGGCCGGGGCTCCGCATAGAGCACCGCGGATCCCGAAAATAGATCAACGCCTCGGCAGCACCGCCCCGACGAGGGACTCGGACGCTCCCGGGGCGGTCTGACGAGCAAAATCCATCTGGCCGGGGAAGGCAGCTGCCGGCCGCTGGCTCTACTGATCACGCCGGGTCAATGGGGTGACAGTCCCCAGCTGATCCCCGTTCTGGAGCGTGTTCGGGTCAAGCGCCTCGGTGGCGGCCGTCCGCGCACCCGTCCTGACCACCTGGGCGGCGACAAGGCGTACAGCTTCCGCCGCAATCGTCGCTACCTGCGCAGACGCCAGATCAAGCACACCATTCCGGAGCCCAAGGACCAGCGGGCCAACCGGCGACGTCGAGGCAGTCAGGGTGGTCGGCCGGCGGGCTTCGACAAGGAGATGTACAGGCGCCGCAATGAAGTCGAGCGCACGATCAATCGCCTGAAGCACTTCCGCGCCGTCGCGACGCGCTTCGACAAACGCGTCTACGTCTTCCACGGGACAGTCAGCGTTGCGTCGATCCGGCTCTGGCTCCGTCGGTAGATCAAGTATCCCAAGATTCGGACGTGCCTGTCACCGTCCTCCGGGAGGAGATTTTGTCGTGATTTGCACACCTAAGGTTGCGGATGACCAGCGAGAAACTCGATCTGACTTGGAGTCGGGATGGCGTCTGACATTGCCGCAGTGGCTGCGGAGCTCAACATGATGGTTGCGGAAGATCACCAGGCCGCGCGCTATGCGAACAGCGAAGACCCGGCGGAGCAGTTGGTCTGGCGGCGCCTGACCGCGCAGCACGCGGACCGTCTCAGCGAGATCATGGACGCGCACGGATGGCCGACCGCGGAACTGGTCGGTGAGGACGCGGCCCGGGCCGCGTGGCTGATCGCGCAACACGCCGACCGGCAGCTCGACGTTCAGCGGCGCGCGTTGCGGCTGATGGAGCAGACAGTGGCCGACGGCACCGCCAGCCCGCGAGATCTTGCCTTCCTGCGGGATCGCACCCTTGTGAACGAGGGGCGGAAGCAGATCTACGGGACGCAGATCGCCGGCGTGAAGGACGGCTCGCCGACCCCGTGGCCCTGCGAGGAGCCCGAGCGCATGGACGAGCGCCGTGCAGAAGTGGGAATCCCACCGTTCGCCGAGTACATCGCTCAGTTCTCCATCGTCTGAACCACCCCGGCGTCCGGCGGATCACGCTCGCGCCTGATCCGCCGGACAGTCCCTAGGGCACCGGTGACCACCGGAGTCCGCCGGTGATCACCGGAGTTCGCCGGTGTTCACCGGTGATCGCCGGAGTCCGTCGGTGTTCGTCGGGGTTCGTCGGGGTTCGTCGGTGGGCGCCCGGTGCGGGGCGGGCCGGTGGGCTCACCGCGCCTGGGCGAGGGTGTCCAGATGTCCGGCCCAGCGCACGAGCAGGTTCGTCAGGGTGGTGAGCTCCTGCGGCGTCAGACAGGCCGCCAGCCGTTCCCGCAGCCCGGCGACCTGCGCGGCCACGCGCCGGTGGGCGCTGCGGCCCTGCCCGGTGAGGGCGGCGCGCCCGTCCGTGTCGAGGGCGACCCAGCCGCGGGCGGCGAGCCCTTCCAGGTGCGGGCGCACGGTCGGCTCCTGGGGGCAGAGGAAGGCGGCCAGCGCCGTGTCGAGGGCGGTGGTGTCCGTCGGCCCGTGGGAGAGGGTGTTGAGCACCTGCCAGTCGCGCCGGCTCAGCGCGTCGGCGGCGAACAGGCGCGCCATGGACTGCTCGATGGCGCCGTCGATGTGGCGCAGCCAGTACCCGAGCGGGCGCTGCCCGGGCACGTCGGGCAGGCCGGCGGCGGGCACGTGCGCGGGTGTGGCGGCGGGTGTGGCGGTTTCGGGCATAACAGGTCCCCCCTGATACATGTCCTTTGACAAAAGTTGTAACCTAGCATGTATGTCTGAGCGGGAGAGGAAGTACCAGGAAACCGGGCCGGACACCGCCGTCGAGGACGCGTCCGCCGCCGCCGTCGAACGCGCCATGGTCGCCATCCGCCACAGCCAGACCCGCCGTTCGCTGGGCCGCATCGCCCGGCCCGGGGGCGCCGGCGCGATCGACCCCACCCTGTTCGGCGTCCTGGACGCGGTCGAGGCCCACCCCGGCCCGTGCGCCGTCACCGACGTCGCCGCCGCCCTGGGCGTCGACCAGCCCCGGGCCAGCCGCCTGGTACTGCGCACCGTCGAGCAGGGCTGGCTGGAACGCGGCAGCGACCCGCGCGACGCCCGCCGCACCCTGCTCGCCCTCACCCCCGCCGGGCGCGCGCAGGCGGAGGCCGCCCACCGGCTGCGCCGTGTGGTCTTCGCCCAGGCCATGGCGGGCTGGAGCGAGGGCGACCGCACCGCGTTCGCGCGCCTGATCACCGCCTTCGTCGCCGATTTCGCCCGTACCGTCGCGGACCGGGCGTGAACCGGTGGAGCGGTGGGCCGGGGCCCGGTTCGCCGGTCCCGGTCCCGCTCCCGGTGATGACGATCACTCGTACGGGTGGTTCAGGTTGGGAGAGCCCCGCCGCCCGCCCCGGGGCCTCGCCCCGGAGGCTGCGGCACGACCCGCTCGCCCTCGCGGTCAGGCTCCTCGAAGGCGGCCGGGTAGCGGGCCAACTGCGCCTCGTCCACGGTGGCGCGGTCCGCGCCCGCCCGGCCGTTGCGTACCGCCGGGCGGCGCTCCGGCGTCGCCCGGTCGGCCGTGAGGCGGACCGGCTCCCACCGGCGGCCGTGGGCCTCCACCGGCGCCGTGTAGTCGTCCCGGGCGGCCCGGCTCCAGAACGTGTGGTCCACCACCACGTCGCGCCCGGCCCGCATCGGCGCCACCAACTCCCGCCGCTGCTCGCGGCGGACCTCCTCCTTGGGCCGGTCGAACGCCTCCCGCGTCGGCACCGGCCCCGCGTCGCGCCGCCCGGGCCGCCGCCACACCGCCTCGTCGATCGACAGCCGGACGCCCGCCGCGCCGCACCAGGCCCGCCGCGTAGGTGCTCTTGCCCGCCCCCGGCAGCCTGCACATCAGCACCACCGTGCCGCCCGATCCCTCTGCCACGCAACCACGTCAGCCCTGGCCCCGCGGCGGCGGGGAGCGGCCCGGGGGAGCGGGAAGCCGGCGGGGACGACTTCCCGCTCCGGCACGACGGTTTCGGCACGGCGCCGACCGCACGAAAGGACCCCCGCCCGCCCCGGCACCCGGACCGGGGCGTGCCCGGGGCGTGCCCGGGGTCGGCCTGAACCCGCCGCCACGGCGCCACCGTCCCCTTGCGAACCGGGTTGACCTCAAGGCGACTTGAGCTCCTACGGTGGGCGCGTCCCGAAGTCCGAACAGTGAAGGGGGCGCACCGCCGTGGCGTTCGAGGAGTACCCGCACGCGGTCCTGGCCGCCCAGCCCGTCGGCGCCTGGAGCGCCGAGGTGTTCCACCGGGTGGTGGGCGCCCTGCGCGAGCAGCTCGCCGTCGAAGGCCTCACCCGGCCGCACTGGTGGACGCGCGACCACGCCGCCGCCACCCCCCCCCGGCCGCTGGAACCGCGCCACCCTGGCCCGGCGGCCGGCCCGCTACGACGACCTCGCCACCGACTCCACCGCCGTCTTCGACGGCCTCACCGCCCGCGGCCGGCTCCTGGAGTCCGCCGCCACCGGCGCCGTGACCCTCACCGAGGACGGCGAGGCCGCCCGCCTGCGCGCCCGCGACCGCAACCACCGCGTCCACCGCGTCCACCTCCGGGCCCACCAGGGCGTCGACGAGGCCGACGTCGTCACCACGATCAACGTGCTGCGCCGTACCACCGCCGACATGGGCGGCGAGGGCGACCTCCCGGACCGACCGGCCCGGCCCGGCCCGGCCCGGCACGGTCCGACCGGACCGGCCGACCGGCCCGGCGCGGCCCGCACAGGAGGTCGACGGGGGTGGCCTCCTGTGCGGGCCCCGGATTCCGGAAAGGATCGAACAACTGCACGCCTCCTGATCTACTGTCGGATCCGGCCCGGCGAACGTCGGAGGATCCACAGGCGCGAGCGCATCGCCGTCGGCACCGCCGCCGCCGCCCTGCTCGCCCTCGGCGGCGGCCGGGCCTTCGCCGACACCTCGTGGGGCGGCACCGCCCCCGCGGACACCGCCGCCCCGGCGGACACCTCCCGGGGCGGGGCCGCCCCGGCCGACGGCTACCGGGGCATCGCCGCCCCCGACACCTCCTGGGGCATGGCCGCCCCCGCCGGCGGGTAGCCCCCGCCCCGCCGGAGGGGACGCGGGCCCGCGCGCGGGCACCGACCCGGCGGTGATTGCCGCGGCGTGCGCCGGGGGTGCTCCCCTTTGCGCTCTTCCGCAGCCGCCGCCGGGTCCACCACGCTGGGCCCGGACCGTCCACGGGGGCGCCGGCGGTCCTCGCCCGGGCCGTCAGGCCCCGAACCGGTCGGGAGTGCGGAAGGCGTATGCCCCAGGACGTCGAGTTCACGGTGCCCCTGGAGAGTCGGGTCAGCCCCGACCTGCCCCGGGCCCGCCGCCACCACCTGGCCTGGGTACGGGAGTCGGGCCTGCTGCACGGCGAGGACGCGCTGCGCCGCTACGCCTCCTCCCGGGTGGCCGACAGCGCCGCGTACGGCTTCCCGTACGCCGCCGGCGCCGACCTCGACCTCTGCTTCGACCTGCTCGGCTGGCTCTACCTCCTCGACAACCACTTCGACGACCACTTCGACGACCACTTCGACGGCCGCCTCGACGGCCGCCTCGACGGCCGCCTCGACGGCCGCCCGGACGACGGGTCGGGCGCACGGCCCGCCGCCGCCCGCACCGAGGACGCCGTCGCCCTGTGCCAGGACCTGGTGGACCACCTGCGCTACGGGACCCGCCCCGGCGCGGGGGCCGCCCCCGCCGTGGCCGCCTTCGCCGACTGCTGGCAGCGGATGGGCCAGGGCATGTCCCAGGAGTGGCGCCGGCGCACCGCCCACGACTGGGTCGACTACCTGGCCGGCTGGCCCACCAAGATCGCCGACCGCGTCCTGGGCGTCCTGCCCGACCCCGCCGCCCACCTGCGCGCCCGCCGCCGCACGATCGGCCTGCGCCCGCTGCTCGCCCTCGCCGAGCGGGCCGGCCACTACGAGGTCCCGCTGCCGGCCTGGTGCTCCAGCCACCTGGAGGGCATGCGGATCGCCGCCTGCGACGCGATCATCGCCATGAACGAGGTCCACGCCCTGGAACGCGACGAGGCGGCCGGGCGCCCCAACCTCGTGCTGAGCCTGATGCGCCACCAGGGCCGCGCCCGCCCCGAGGCCCTGCGCGAGGTCGCCGGCACGGCCCGCCGCTCCGTCGAGACCTTCCTCCAACTACGCGCCGGACTCGCGCAGTTGGAACGCGACCTGGGCGGCCGCGTACCCGAACTGGCCCGCTACGCCGACGCCCACGCCGCCTGGATCCGCGGCTACCACGACTGGGGGCGCACGGCCCCGTGCTACGAGGACGTACGGCGTCCGGGCTGAGGTGCCGCGGGCCGCGGGCGGCCCCTATCATGGGCGCGCTCCGCTTGATGATCACCGCTCCTGGGGGACTGTTGATGACCGGTACCGTCGTCGTGCACGCCGAATCGCCGCTGGTGGCCCTGGTGAAGGGCTCGTACGGCGTGGTGATCGACGGG
Organism: Kitasatospora sp. NPDC059160; assembly: GCF_042755465.1. NCBI lineage: Bacteria > Bacillati > Actinomycetota > Actinomycetes > Kitasatosporales > Streptomycetaceae > Kitasatospora > Kitasatospora sp. NPDC059160. Next base: position 76,529 of record NZ_JBHZCN010000030.1, read on the forward strand.
GTGCGGGTCGGCCGGGTGAGACAGGGCGCCGTCGCCCGCTTCCCGGTGCCCGCCGGGACCCATGCCGTCGGGCTCACGGTCTGGGACGGCACCCGCTCCAACGCGGTGACCGTGGAGGTCGGCGAGGACCGGGAGTTCCTGCTCTCGGGCCGGGGCACCGGTCTCGGGTACGCCTTCCTGCTGCCGGTCCTGGCCCGCACCGTGCTGCCCTGGTACTACACCGTCGTGGCCCTGCTGCTGATGCTCGCCGCCGTCCGGGCCGTCCCGGGCCTGACGCTGCGGCTGCGGGCGGTCGGCGACTCCTACCTCCCGGCCGTCCACGGCGACGAGCCCGCCGGATCCGCCGGGCCCGCCGAGGGGGAGAGCGCCGAGGGGGAGGGCGCCGGCAACGGCCTGTGGTGGGAGTCGGACCCGGCCCTGGCCAAGCGCCTGCGCAAGTCCGCCGGTTCCTGAGGCTCCCGGCCTGGCGGGGAGCGCACAACGCGATATACCGTATCGCGATATAGCGTAAGTTGCCGTCCGCGTGCCGCTCACCCCGGTGCGAGGACCTTCACCGAATTCAGGACGGGGACCGGAAGCCATGCCTGGAGAGACCTCGCCCTCCCCGCGGCCCGCGGCCCCGCAGTCCGCGGCCCCGCAGTCCGCGGCCCCGCAGTCCGCGGCCCCGCAGGCCGCCCCGCCCGCGCTGCGGGCCTCGCACGCGGACCGGGACCGGGTGGTGGCCGCCCTGGGCGTGGCCGCGGGCGACGGCCGGCTGAGCCCGGAGGAGCTGGACGAGCGGGTGGAGGCCGCCCTGTCGGCCCGCACCGTCGCCGACCTGGCCGCGCTGACCGCCGACCTGCCGCCGGTGTCGGTCTCGGCCACCGGGGTGGTGGCGGAGGGCAGGGACGTCCTGCGGATCGAGCAGAAGTTCACCAGGACCGAGCGGGTGGGCGCCTGGGTGCTGCCGCGCCGCCTGGAGATCGCCGCCGAGTGGTGCCATGTGAAGCTGGACTTCACCCAGGCGGTGATCACCCACGACACCCTGGAGGTCGACGTCGACATGCAGGGCGGAAACCTGACGCTGATCGTCGGCCCGGGCATCGTGGTCGACCCCTACGGCCTGAGCCTGGAGTTCTCCAAGGTGAAGGGCCACCGGGACCCGGACCCGGGCACCCCGGTCCGGCTGCGGATCGAGCTGATCGGCAGGAAGAGCTTCGGGCGGGTCACCGTGCGCCACCCCCGCAGGCCGTGGGGCCGGCGCAACTCACCTCAGCCCTACGGCTACTGACGGACCGTCAGTCCTCGCCGCCCTCGCCGCCCTTGCCGCGCTTGCGCTGCCCGGTGGCACCGCGCCCGGTGCCCCCCGCCCGCTTGCCGCCCGCCGGGGCCGCCGCCTCCTTGGCGTCGACGGCGCCCCGCAGCCGCGCCTGCGCCCCGGCGATCCTGCCGGCGAGGGCCCGGTCGGGGTGGGTGGTGACGGCGGGCGTGGCGGCGGCCTTCCCGAGCGCGGTCACCGAGTTCTCCAGGTACGCCTTCCAGTACTCGACGTGCCGGTCGGTGACGGCCGCCTGGCCGAGGTTGGCGGACAGCGCGTCCGCGTACTCCAGGAGGTAGTCGACGGTCTCCTTCAGGTAGCCGGCGTCGATCCCGGTGCGGCCCGCGTGCTCCAGCTCCCACACGTGGGTCTCGATCTCGCGCATCGGCTGCTGGAGCAGGGTGAAGGTCTCCTGCCCGATGTCGCTGATCACGTCCATGTAGACGTGCGGGTCCCCGCCGTCGGCGGCGTCCTCGTCGGGCATCAGCATGGCCTGGGCGGCGTGGATGAGTTCGTGGCGCAGCGTGCTGTGGATGACGGCGGGGCCGTAGTCGTCGAACAGGTTGCGGTACAGCGCCATGGTGACCTTGTCGCCCGAAGTGCCGGTCGTGGTCAGGGCCATGGCCTTGCCCGCGCCCTGGCGGGAGTGCTTGTAGCCGAGGACGAGGTTGTCCTCGTCCGCCACGGCCTGCGGCAGGTGGTCCAGGACGTAGCGCAGCAGCGCGTCCAGTGCCGCCTGGCGTACGGCCTTCGCGTCCGACCCGGTCGTCTCCTTCGCCTCCTGCAGCTGCTGGACGAGGGCGGCCGGCAGTTCGGGGACGGCCGCCGACGGCTCCTCGGGCTGGGGCAGGTCGTCGGAGGCGGTGCGCTGGAGCGCGCCGCCGGCCCCGGCACGGGCCGTGCCTTGCTCCACCGCGGCCGCCGCGGGGGCGGGCCCGGACATGACCCGGCGGGCGGTGGCCTCCGCCTCGCGCTCGAAGCGGTCGAAGGGGTCGCTGACCCGCAGTCCGGTGCCGGTGTCGGTGCCGGCCACGGGGCCGTGCCGCTGCTGGATGACGTGGGTCAGCTCGTGGGCGAGGGTGTGCTTGTCGCCGCCGCCCTCCCCGATGACGACGTGGTGGCCGGAGGTGTAGGCGCGGGCGCCGACCTCGGCCGCCGAGGCGCGGGCCGCCGCCCCCTCGTGGAGGCGGACGTTGGAGAAGTCGGCGCCCAGGCGGGCCTCCATCTCGGCGCGGGTCGCCTCCTGCAGCGGGCGCCCCGCGCTGCGCAGTACGCCGTCGACGGCGGAGCGCTGCACCATCCGGACCACGGCGGCGTTGCCCGCGGCGGCCTGGAGGGCGAGCAGCCGCGGGGCGGGCCGGCGGTCGGGGCCGGGGGTGCGGTCGGTGCCCGCCGCCCGGGTGCCGTCCTCCCGGCCGCCCTGCTGCCGCCGGCCGTCGTGTGTGCGCATGGGTGTGTCCCCCCGGGGTGTCCGCTGGCCTTCCATGGTCATCCGGCGGCGCGGTGCGGCGGAAGGGCCGTGGGGGCAGCGCTGCGTGCCCGTACGGGCAGTTCGGACGGGGTGCGGCACCGCCCGGCGCGCCCTGCGAGGACCACCGGCATGACGCCACCGCCGCCCACCGGCCCCGGCACCCCCGACGCCCCCGGCACCCCCGGCACCCCCGGTACCCCCGACGCCCCCGGTACCCCCGGCACCCCCGGCACCCCCGACGACCCGTTCGCCGTGCTCGGCGAGCCCGTCCTGGCCGTCCCGGACCGGCGGCGCGCCCTGCTCGCCGTCGCCGGGGCGTGCGGGGACGGCTGCGGGGACGACGGGGACGGGAGGGTCGGCGTCTTCGACGTCAGCGGCGGCCCCCGGCGCCGTCTGCTGATCGGCACGGGCTTGCCCGTGCACGCGATGGCCTTCCGTCCGGCCCGCCCCCTGCCGGCCGTGGGCACCGGGGACTACGACGGCGGCTACCACTTCGAGGGGGAGCTGCTGCTCGTGCACCTGGACAGCGGCGAGGTCCGGTCCCTGATCGGGCGCGACTTCGGATGCGGCCGTCAGGTCCTCGCCCTGGAGTGGTCGAACGACCGGGACCTGCGCGTGCTGATGGCTCCTGCGGACGACGAGGACGGCGAGGAGGCCCACGGGGAGGGGCACCTCGCCGTCGTCCGCCGCGCCGACCGGGCCGGGGTCGGCGCGCAGTGCCTCACCGCCCGCGACCTGGCCGGCCCCCGGGTGCCCGCGCCCCGCCCCGACCACCGGGAGGCCGCCCGCCGCACCGTCGCCCGCCTGAGGGCACCCCGGGCCCGCCGCCACCGGCACGCCGGCGGCCGGAGCGGGTGAGGGCTGTGCGGGGAGTGGGAAGTCGGCCGGGCCGACTTCCCACTGCGCTCCCTGTGCTGCTTCCTGCGAGGCGCGGGTGGCTGCTCAGTCGAGCCGGCCCAGGATCCATTCCACGAGGACGCCGGAGACGTGGCTGTGCTCGGTGTTCTCGGCGTCGAAGGCGACCTCGTTCAGGTGGAAGCGCTCGGGGCCCTGGTCGAGGAGGTTGAGGTTCGGGTCGACGTCCCAGGCGATGGGGTCGTAGACGAGCGCGCAGGCGCTGACCGCCGGGACGAAGGCGCCGCTGCGGTGCTCCTCGCTGATCTTCGCCTTGATGGCGTCGGCGACCTTGCCGAAGGAGTCCAGGGTGCCGCCGGGCACCCCGTCCAGGGCCGGGACCTCGGTGGTGGTGGAGCGGCGCAGCGACAGGCCGGCGTGCATGCCGCCGATGCGCTGGTCGGTGCCCCGGTCGGGCTGGAAGCGGGCGGTGGCGCTGGCGACCAGGGCCTGCCAGTCGAAGGCGATCTCGCCGGCGGGCAGCGGGCGCCCGGTGCCGTCGCCGCGGCCGTTGGCGACGCCGAGCAGGCGCGGGCGGCGCGGGAAGTCGCCGAGGTCGGCGAGCTCGCGCACGAAGGCGGTGCGCAGTTCGCTGGCGGTGGCGACCTCGCCCGAGTACTTGGCGTCCGGGACCCAGGCCCAGAGCAGCTGCTGGGCGGCGGGGCTGCGGATCAGGTCGGCCTGGGAGGGCTCGCCGGGCCTGGCGGGGGCGAGCTTCTCGAAGAAGTACGCCATCTGCTGGAGGATCAGCGGGATCCAGGCGCCGTTGTGGGGGGAGTCCCAGGACAGGTAGGTGGCGGCCTGGTGGTCGATGCCGTCGTTCTCCAGCTTGGCGAGCGCGTAGCGGGTGATGATGCCGCCCATGCTGACGCCGCCGACGGTCAGCGGCTGGTCGCCGACGCGTTCGGCGATGGCGCGCCGGATCGCCTGGATCGCGACGTCGGCGTTGTGCTGGATGTGGGTGTGGCGCTCGTCGAAGCCGATCAGGACGACGTCGTGGCCGCGGGTGAGGAGCTGGTCGAGGAAGCCCGGACGGCCGCTCTCGTAGGGGGAGTTGAAGTGGTTGAACAGCGCGGGCAGGTCGCTGGGGCCGTAGTTGAAGCCGTCGGCGAACAGGAACGGCTTCTCCAGGTGGGTGCGGCCGCCGCCGTAGTAGACGGCCGCGGTGCCGCTCGCCCGCTCGCCCGGTAGCTCCCAGACCTCGTCGGGCACGCGCACGCCCGGCAGGCCGATGTCGGTGGTGAAGAAGATGTCGGAGGCGATGGTCGCCGCGACTTCGGCGAGTTCCTCCGGGGTGAGGTCGGTCCCGCTGGTGGCGAGGGAGGTGGAGACGTCGATACGGGGGTTCACGGCCATGGTGTACCGCCTCGGTCGGGGGTTGGTTCGTGGCCGACCGTAACGGGTCGGTCACTCACCGCACCAGCTGCTGACCGCTATTGGCCGAAAGCGACCGGAACGGACCGCTCGCGGGACCCGCCACCCCGGGACGGCCGCGGTCGGACCAGGAGCAGCGTCTTGCCCAGGGCCGTGCGGCCCTCAATCGCGGCGTGCGCGTCCGCGGCCCGCTCCAGCGGGAAGGTCTGCCCGATCACCGGCCGCACCCGGCCCGCGAGGGCCTGCGCCATCACCTGCTCCAGCCACGGCCGCATCCGCGCCCGGAAGGAGAACAGCTGCTCGATCCCGAGCACCTCCACCCCGCGCCGCCGCGCCTGCTCGGGTGTGATCGCCGTGAGGTGGCCGCTGGAGGCGCCGTGCACGGAGAAGCGGCCGTGGCGGGCCGTCACCTCGAAGGCGGCACGGCCGATCTCCCCGCCCACGCCGTCGAACACGACGTCGACGCCCGCGCCGCCGGTCACCCGCAGGACCTGCTCGGCCCAGTCGGGGGAGGAGTAGTCGATGGCTGCCTCGGCGCCCAGGCCGCGGACCAGGTCGAGCTTGCGCTCCCCGCGGGCCAGGCCGATGACCCTGGCCCCGGCGGATCGCGCCAGCTGCACCAGCAGGCTGCCGAGTCCGCCGGCCGCCGCCTCGACCAGCACCCACTGCCCGGGGACGATCCGGGCCCCCTCGACCAGGCCCGTCGCGGTGGCGCCGTCGGAGTGCAGGGCCGCCGCCTCGGGCAGGCCCAGCCCCTCGGGCACCGCGACCAGGCTCCCCGCGTCGGCCGCCACCCGCTCGGCGAAGGCGCCCGTCGACCCGGCGTCGGCCAGCACCGACCGGCCGGCCCAGCCGGGGTCCACGCCCTCCCCGACGGCGCTCACCCGGCCGGCCACCATGCCGCCCGGCACGTAGGGGAGTTCGGGCCTGGGGTGCCACGGGTCGACGCCACGACGGATCTGCGTCTCGACGAAGGTGATGCCGACGACGGAGACGTCGACCAGCACCTGCCCCGGCCCGGGAGCGGGTTCCGGCGCCTCGCTGGGGACGAGAACCTCGGGGCCCCCGAAACGCACTGCCTGTACGGTCCGCATGCTGATCACATTCCTGTCCGGTGACGGCGACTTCGACACCGTGGATTCTTCGACCTCAAGCGAGGTTGAGGTCAAGTGCGCTGAGGGGCGGATCAGGAAGTCGGCGGGGTCGACTTCCCGGCCGGAGTCGCGGTGGCCCGGGGAACAGGGAAAGCCCCGCCGCCCCGGGGGGCCGGGGCGGCGGGGCTGAGGCGCTGGGGTCAGCGGGCGTCGAGTTCGCCGGTGCGGACGGCGGTCACGAAGGACTGCCAGGCGGTGGCGGAGAAGACCAGGGCGGGGCCGGAGGGGTCCTTGGAGTCGCGGACGGGCTGGACACCGGTGAAGCCCTCGGCAACCTCGACGCAGGCACCGCCGTTCGCGCTGCTGTACGAACTCTTGCGCCAGGAGGCATCGGTCAGGTCGACATCCACTCCAGGTCTCTCCTTACCGCTCGAATGAAAGCCAGCGATTCGGCTTGGCCGAGGGCCTCGACCGCCAGCCGATCGTACTGCTTCGTCAAAGCAGCAATTGACTTGGTGTCACGGTCGATGTATCCGCGAACCTCAACTTCGCCGTAAGCGAGAACTTTGCGGTTCGGCATGGTAAGGAGATGCAGCATGTGAGTGAGGGGCCGGTGCTCGGCTAGGGAGAACGGCGCCACCTGGATGACTACGTTCGGACGTTCGGCCAACTGCTCAAGATGAAGCAGCTGTTCAATCATGACGTCACGACCGCCGACGACCTTCCTGAAACAGCTCTCGTCCAACACCACGTGGATGAGGGGAGGAGGGGTCCGGTCCAGAACTTGCTGCCGGGCAAGGCGGAAGGCGATGCGCTCCTCGGCCAGTTTCTCGCTCGAAAAGCCCTGCCTGACAGAGGCTCTCTGGAGGGTGGTCATGTACGCCCGGGTCTGCAGTAGGCCCGTGATGAAGTCGTTCTCGAAGATTCTGATCGTTTCAGCAAGGCCCTCATAGCGAGCGCACTCCGGGAAGCCTTCCAAGATCGCCGCGTTCTTGAGCTGGTACCACATCAGCAGCATCGTGCCGCCGGTGTCGAGTGCGATGTCCGCCAGTTCCGCGAGCCTGCGACTCGGCGGCCGGTGCGCAAGTTCGATGTAGGAGAGGTGCGACGGCGAGCACTCCAGCAGCGGCGCCAGATCCTCCTGGAGGAGCTTCCGGGCCTCGCGGAAGTTGCGGAGCTGGATGCCGAACGGCGCCCAAGGGCTCGACTCCGGATCAATCTTCTTCTTGTTCATGGCAGTCCCCAACTTCTGGCGCACCCGTGGCAAGTCGCAGGCTGCTTCCGATCGTAGGCGCCACTACCCCACCATGTGCAACAGAACGTGAAACTTCCATCGCAGAGAGTTCCCCTTGCCATGGCTCAAGACCAAGTCCCCCGTCTCCACGGGTACGGTGTCCGCTGGGACACCGAGGCCCGGTGCTACCGGGTGCGCAACGAGTGCACCGGGGCGTGGCTGTGCAGGCCCAACGGTGAGCGCAGCGGCTTCTCCTCCTTCACCGAGGCGTTCTCCGCCTGGCGGCTCTTCGAAGTCCACAAGCGGCCGGGGGAGTTGTGACCCTCTCTCGTGTGACTGCCGAGCAGCGCCGGCAGGCCGCCGTCGTCCTGGACGACCTGACCACCGTCCTCGCCCTGGGTCGGGTCAACCTGCCCACCCTGGAAGTCGACTGGGACACCGGCCGTTCCACCTGCGAGTACCTGCTCCACCTCACGGCCCGCCCCCTGGACCTGCTGCGGATCGTCGACCTGCTGCGCAAGGGCCTGCGCTACGAGCGCCTCACCTATGACGACTGAACTCATCCCCCGCCTCCTCTGGTGGGCCTGCCTCGTCCTCCTTCTCTTCGCTGCTCTCAGGAAGTGAACTCCCCGTGCACGACCCCCGCCTCCTCGCCAAGCCCCCCATCTGCCGGCTCGGCTGCCTCGTCCTGGTCCGCAACCAGCACGGCGACGTCCTGCTCGTCGACCCCGACTACCTCGACGGCATGATCCTGCCCGGCGGCCCCGGCAAGGCCAACGAGCCCCCGCACCGCGCCGCCGCCCGCCACCTCCACGCCCAGACCGGCATCATCCTGCGCCTGACCCACGCCGTCGCCCTCGACTACACCCCCTCCGACCGCTACCTGGAACGCTTCAACCTCGTCTTCGACGGCGGCACCCTGCGCGACGAACACCCCCTCACCGTCCCCCCGCAGAAGCGAAGCCGCCTCCTGGGCGCCCGCTTCGTCCCCGTCCACGAACTCCCCAACCACATGGCCCCCTCCCAGGCCGCCCGCACCACCGAAGCCCTCACCGGCCGCGCCCTCCCCCTCCTCCTCCACGGCCAGCGCCCCGATTGACGCTCCGTCACATGTCCATCCCCCGGTCAGCCCCAGGGCGGATCGGGGGGATGCCCCCATCCCGCTGCCCGCCGGTGCGCCCGACACTCGGGCCATGCGCATCACTCGGGGCGGCTGGGCCGTCATGACCGTGCTGTCCACACTGATCGTCCTGTACGCGGCCAAGTACGCGAGCTTCGACCCGGACACCTACTTCACCCAACAACGCGCCACCTACCTGGCGCACCAACTGCCCCTGGGCCTCCACATCTTCGGCGCCGCCGTCGCTCTGCTCCTCGGGCCCTGGCAGTTCTCCACCCGGCTGCGCCGCCGCTCCCCGCGCCTGCACCGCGCCGTCGGCACCACCTACCTGCTGGGCTGCCTGGTCGGCGGCATCGGCGCACTCCTGCTGGCGCCGCACGCCTACGGCGGCGCGGTCTCCGCCCTCGGCTTCGCCTGCCTGGGCATCGCCTGGCTGCTCACCGGCGCCACCGGACTGCGGATGATCCTGCACCGCCGGGCGGAGGACCACCGGCGCTGGATGGTCCGCAGCTTCGCCCTCACCTTCGCCGCCGTCACGCTGCGCCTCATGCTGGTGGCCGCCCAGGTCGCCCACCTGGACTTCCGCACCTCCTACCTGGCGATCGCCTGGCTGTGCTGGGTGCCCAACCTCGCGCTGGCGTGGTGGTTCACCCGCTCACCCGGTCGGGTGAAGGTCGCACCCGGCGGCGGAGATCTGTAGCAGGCTCCTCCCTGGCTGACGGACCGTCAGCACAACAACTCGTCCCCACGGAGAGACGCCATGGCCTACCCGAAGGATTTCAAGTACACCGACTCGCACGAGTGGGTGCAGCCCACCGGCAGGAACAAGGCCCGGGTGGGCATCACCGACCACGCCCAGCGCCAGCTCGGCGACATCGTCTTCGTCGAACTCCCCAAGGTGGGGGACACCTTCGACGCCGGGCGGCCGTTCGGCAGCGTGGAGTCCGTCAAGTCGGTCAGCGAGCTCTACGCCCCGGTCTCCGGCAAGGTCACGGCCATCAACGAGGACCTGGACGCCGCGCCCGAGGACATCAACGAGGACGCGCACGCCACCTGGCTCATCGAAGTGGAGCTGACCGAGCCCGCCGAGCTGGACACCCTCCTCACGGCCGCCCAGTACGAGGCCCTCATCAAGGAGTAGGGCCGGTTCGACGTGCTGCTCGCGTGCGGGCCCGCCCTCACGCGAGCAGCGCCTCCAGCTGCGGGAGCCGGTCGAACAGGTCGGGCAGGCCGTTCAGGCCGCCGCGTACGGACGCGTGGGAGAGCGCGAGCTCGGGGCCGGTGCCCGCCTCGGCCCCGGCCAGGCAGCGCAGGACGTTCCACCGGGTGTGCCCCAGCCAGCCGCCGACCGTGTACGCGAACCAGCTGGGGCCCGGCGGCGGCAGCGCACCGCCGCCCGCGGCGTAGCCGTCGAGGACGCGGCGGAAGACAGCGGGCCTGATGTCGTCGAGGCCGGGGCCCTTGGCGATGCCCAGCGCGGTCGAGCCGAGCTCGCCGGAGAGGTCGAGCGGGCCGGAGAGCTCCCAGTCGAGCAGGACCGGGCGGCCCGCCCGGGCGAGCAGGTTCCACGGCTGGACGTCGCGGTGGGTCAGCACCACGGGGCCGGGCCGCTCGCAGGCGTCGAGGAAGTCGGCGATGGCCAGGAACGTGCCGACGCGGGAGGCGAGTTCGCCGGCCCATGGCTGTCCGCTCGCCTGCGCCCGCGCGGCGAGTGCGGGCCAGTCCCGGGGGGTCGGCCCCTCGGCCGACTCGGCCGGCTCGGGGGTCCACGGGACGTCGAGGGCGTGGAGGCGGGCCAGGATCTGGCCGACCTCGAACGCGTACGCCTCCGGCACCGGCTCCTCCGGCACCTTCTCGCCCTCGACCCAGCGGTGCACGAGCGTGTGCGGGTCGGCGGCGACCGGCTCCGGCATCGGGACACCGGCGGCGAAGGCCGCCCGCTCGAAGGCGAACACGTCCTCGACCCGGTAGGGGCGGCGGCGGTCGGCGGGGCTCAACTCCTTGACGGCGAAGGACCCTTGGTCGGTGTCGAGCCGGTACGTCCGGTTGGCGAACCCGCCGTGGACGCGGATCATCGGCCCGAGCGGCACGCCGAGGTGGGAGAGGTGGGAGAGGTTCACCCCGCGCATGCTAGTGTCCTGAGTCCTTGATCCGTCGTTGGTCAGTGCATGGGACGTCCTGGGCCGAGGCTGGCCGAGCTGGTGTTGTCGGATCACGAGCGGCAG